>JABABO010000201.1 GCA_014238195.1 Kordiimonadaceae bacterium
TATAAGCTTGCAAAAATGAATGCAAAATAGAGGGCCGTGCTTGAAAAAGTTGCTCGGAAAATCGCCATATGCCTATAGCGTGTTAAAATGAGTAAGTGATATTGAAAAGGCATGAAAACCATACTTAAGGCAACCTGATACCACTTTTCACCAAAAATAAAATGATCGGGGTCGCGGTCAGGGTCGTTGGTAAACGCATGATGTCGGTCATGAATTTTCTGGAACATACGATACGGCGTCAGCAATAACGGAACCGAAAACATCCACCCAAGTAACGATTCCATTGGCTTTAGTCGTGATCCAATCTTAACGATGCTGCCGTGCCCTGCTTCGTGCATCACAGTGAAGCTTGCGAAACAAAGAATACCGCAAATACATGTCGCTGTCCAGTAAGGGATCTGACCAGATAAGGTGCCAGTTATGGTGATCAGATACCCGAAAATAATGGCGGCGGCCAAAGCTAGCGTCCCCCATGCTAGGCTTGGAACACTGTCAAGCCACGCTGTTGACAGGTTTTCCACCTCGCTGGTTAGGGCTTGGTTTGCCCTGTAATTTGGTCTATCTATAGTCATTGCCTTCATAGCATCTTCCTCCGTAAGATAGAATATAGAGCAATGCTGCAAATTTTGATTTTCAATTTATGACAAATAACTTATCATTTACTGTCAAAATGCAAATCAGGTAACGTGACATGCCATTAGCCAACCCAAATAAAGCCTATGTATTGATGGCTCTTAGTTTAGATTTCGCCCCTGTAGAGAAGGTTTTAGCAGGCACAGACCTGACAATCGAAAGCATAGCTGGCGAAGAAACGATTGCTATAAGTGACGGGATTATCATCGTCAAAAACTTGAACCAGCATAGCCACACACCGAATTGGGCGGCGCTTCTTGGCAATCATCTTGGGATTACCAGTCATGGTCCTGTGGGTTTTGCTGCGATCAGCGCGCCAACTGTGGGGAAAGCGCTGACGACATTTCTAGAATGGTTCCAAATCCGCGCGTTTTCTTATATTAGCCGGGTGATCGAGCATCCCACGATGGTGGAAATCGAAATTGAGGATACAACAGGCAGTCTTGAGTATCAGGAATTTTTCTTTGAAGCTTTTATGCGGGCTTTCGAAGTGTTGATAGGCGTTTTGGCAGGGAATCGAGCGCGTGAAAATACCGAGCTTCACTTAAAGACACAGGCAATTAATCGTCGCCACCTGATGGTTAAATCCTATGATTCTTCTTTGCATTTTGGGTCACCGAAAAACAGTTTTTTAATTCCACGGTCGGTTTGGAAAATGCCGTCCCCTCTTTATGATAAGCATTCGCATGATTTTAACTTGCGCAAATGTCGCCAGTTGATGGAAGAAATGAGTGATGCTGGGCGTATTGATTTTGCCGTCCGTAACTTGATCCGCGAAAAAATTGAAGCCAACCTTATAAACGCTGATGCTGAAACAGCTTTGCCTACTTTAGGAGACGTTTGCAACACATTGTATGTATCCGAACGCACTTTGATCCGACGATTGAATGATCATCGTACCAGCTATAAGGAAATTATCGAGCAGGAACGGAAGTATTACGCAGATACTTTGTTAAAGGACGCTGTTTACACCATATACGATGTGGCAGACATTCTGGGGTACTCCGAACAAGCCAATTTTTCGCGCGCGTTTAAAAAATGGTTCGACCAAAGTCCAACACAGCATCGGCGCGTCAAACGGATATCTCGTTAAGCACAGACTGCAGGCCCAAAAATCTAGGGGTAGGCCTTATCAATTTTATAGCTGGTCTGTCAGGATATGCTTGTGTGTGTTTCAGATGCCCAGTAAAAACACCAGCCAATTACATAAAAATTATTTAAAATCAATAACTTAGGTTGGTGCGCCCGACCGGACTCGAACCGGTACGATCATAAAGATCGAGAGATTTTAAGTCTCTTGCGTCTACCAATTTCGCCACGGGCGCCCATGATCAAATATCACTGGTTCGACGCGCAGTAGGTCCCACGTTTTGGCCTTTATTTCAAGCCCGAATTTTATGTTTTTGATCTTTTCATTATAAATCTTTTGTATTTCTAAGCTTCCGCACCCTGTGCCATGTTAAAATCATCATGTTGCTGCGTGTGCTAGTGCCTTAAAACACATCATGCGATTACGCCATAGGTTATAGGTAATAAAAACAATAATGTGTATACTGTATAACTTAGAGGCAGCAGAAGAAAGCAGCGAAAGGCCCAGCCCATGCAAACCATAAATATAACCAACACACCCACCACATTTGGTCATATGTTAAAGCAGTGGCGCCACACACGCGGACAAAGCCAAATGGACTTAGGTCTAAACGCCGATGTATCACAGCGCCATATAAGCTTCATTGAAACAGGTCGTTCACGTCCAGGCGAAGACATTGTTCATAAGCTTACCGAAGCGCTTGACGTACCCCTGCGTGAGCGCAACAGCCTGTATATTGCTGCTGGTTTTCCGCCCTTGTATCCTGACATTCCCCTTGATGACCCCTTTGCTGCACCGTTTCGCACAGCCCTTACCAAAATGTTAGAAACCCATGAACCCTACCCTGCATACGTTGTTGACCGTTGGTGGAATATCATTGACGCCAACAAGGTAGGGCATATACTATTTCCCAACTTAACGGGGCAAAAAACACCCCCGAATGCCGTGGACGCTTTTTTTAGCCCAGGCCCCATGCAAGACATGCTGGATAACCTGCCCGAAGTCGCCGCCCAGTTTCATACACGCCTGAAAAACGAAGTGTTGGCCGCCCCTAACGACATTAAAATGCAAAACCTGCTCAAACGCTTTGAAGACTTTTATAAAGATATCCCGCCGCCAGCAGAAAAGGCTGGTTCTGAACTGATTATCTGCCCGCGCTTGCGCGTAGGTGACATGATCATCAATACAGTGACGATGATTGCGCAGTTCAGCCATACAAGGGCTGTAAACTTGCATGAGCTGCGGGTTGAGCTTGTCTATCCAGCTGATGAAGAAGCCGAGCAATTCTTCCGCATGATGTCAGCAGGTCTTTAAGGTGGGGTTTCTATAGCCTGCGCTAATGTAAAGGCGCTAAAGCAGCCTTATGCCTGTTTGATTTACAAATCTATAAATTTGCGCATACTTTATGCAACAAACGCCGCTAATAATGCAAGAACACCAATGATTGCCACTGTTGAATAAACCGTTACTTTGATAAAACCGTCGTAGGTTTTCTTCTGGTCATCAATTTCCATTCCCTGTTCCTTATCCTTAGAAAATTCAAAATATATTGTAAACTATTCTATAGCCAATTACAGTGAATTTTGATCACCTTATTTGGCTATAAGTATTTGTGTCGGTTCGACTTATCAATAAATAATGGTCTCATTATTCATTGGTCTCGCTTTTGTATCGGTTAGAGTTATCCCAAAGCACTCAATGAATAATAAGGTTATTATTCATTGGTCTCGCTATATACCGCATACCCTAGCCTACGGCAAGTCCACAAAGACTATTTCCTTTTCGCATCTTGACTGGCCTTTTTTATCGCTCGACGGCGCTGCAGCCATCGCCCGATTCTTATATCTAAGCGTCTTCGTAAGCGGCGCACACTTGGAAAATCAACTGAAAGCACAAGTAAACCAAGCGGTGCCATCCAAAAACCCAGAATGGGTAAAAAACCAAGAAAACCGCCTATGATCAGCAGAACACCAACTATTATACGACCTGTTTTGGTAGCTGGTGTTATACGATTGGTGCGTTTCATGGTACAGTCACACTATAATGCCGCAGTTTTTTTTCAATATTCAGGTTTTTATCAACATTAAAGGGAAGGCATATCTACCTTCCCCTAATTTTATATGATTATCTCTGACTAACCGCCAAATTTAACGTTGAAGCGTACACCGATTGTTGTTGGGCGACTAACACCATAGTAGTTTCCAGGTAATAACTCGCCAGCGGGTTCGTTTGAGCCGTCATAATAAACTTCATTAAACAAATTTTCAACATAACCAACCACACCCCAGCCTTCTTCGGTGTGATAACCAATACGTGCCGAAACATCTGTCCAACCGCCAACGGCTGAAAATTCGTTATTATCCAATCCGCCAAAAATTTTAGTTTGCGTCGCAACATCAATCGATGCCGTGAGTTCCCCCGTTTCCCCTATGGGCGTTCGGTAATTTAGAACCGCTGCGAGCGAAAATTTAGGCACACCAGGCAAACGGTTACCTGTACTCCCTTCGGCAATCGATTCCGCTTGTGATACGCTGTTATCATTCCACGAACCGGCGGCATAAAAATCAAATTTATCACTTAATATCGCCTGAACAGACCCTTCCAGTCCCTTCGATTTAACCTTACCAATATTCACGACCTTGGCAGTAGGATCGAATATCGTTAATTGCATATTTTTATATGTATAATAATACCCTGTTAGATCGATTAAAACCTTACGGTCCATCAAGCTGCCTTTCGTGCCTAGCTCAAAGGATGTTGACGATTCTGGTTCAAACGGGTCCGCTGTTGAGCCAGTGTCTGCAAAAAAATCTTCATTTTCATCAATCACTGTCCCGCTAAAGCTGCCAAAACCACCTGATTTATAACCGCGAGCAACGGAGGCATAATACATCCACTCACCGCCACCAGGGGTATACCGCGCCACAAGTCGCGGAGTAAAATCATCCCAGCTTTCATCGCCGACAAGATCAAAATTTGACCCAAAGCCATAAGCAAAGAAGGGGCCTAGTTCGCTATCCACATCAAAGGGGCGCATGGAAAATTTCTTGCTATCTTTGCTATACCGAACACCAAAACCGAGTTCTAAGTCTTGGCTCATTGCATAGGTCAGGTCAAAATACGCACCCCAACCATCATAGTTGCCGTTAACCTTGCCTGATTCCAATAGCTGATTAGGATTGGCAGTAAATTCTGGATACTCAAGATATTCATTAAATTCCGCACAGTTTCTTGAACCATAATAATAATAGTAATAAAAGGCGCAAACCGCATCTTCATTGGCCTGCTGGTCCCACACCACATCGATATCTTCTTGATAATAAGAAACCCCTGCATACCAGCTTAGGTCATTTTCTGAATTGCTTACCAAGCGTAATTCTTGTTCAAAATACGAACCCCGTTGGTCTTGCTGGTAGTTATTCAATGCAATCGGCGCACCGTCAAAATCTTCCGCATAAAAATACGTGTGATCTTTAAAACCTGTTGCGCTTGTTAGTGTTGCAAAATCAAATTCATAATTTAGCGTCGCTGTCAGACTGGTCAGTTTGCCATCATCAGCATCACCAAGTCCTTCATCAATATTGACAGACCGTGGATTATCACTGCCATCAAAATCCACATCAGGGAAAATTTCGCGGAAGAAATCAATGGTTTCCTCCCCATCGATCAAATGATAGGTCGAACCCGATTGCTTACGATTTTCATGCTCAGCAATAAGGAGAGCATCCCAATTATCGCCTTCAATCAACCCTGAAACACGAACAGCGTATTTATCATGGCCGCCAGCTTTTTTATCGCTTGGATTCAAGGCATTCTCAACATAGCCATTTTCAGTACTGCCGTACCCAGCAACACGGAGCGCTGACGTTTCGCCTGATGCGATATTAAACGCTGCTTCGCCTTCCATTATACCTCGTTCACCAATGCCAAATTCCAGATTACCCGATGTTTCACCAAGAACTGGCTTTGCAGTGTGCAAGTTAACGGCCCCGCCAATTGCAGAGCGCCCAAAAAGAAACCCTTGCGGACCACGAAGCACTTCTGAGCGCTCCATATCGAACAAGGATGTTACAGCTGCACCGTTACGCCCCTGATAAAACCCATTTTTAAAGAAACCCACAGACGGGTCAGCGCCAACACCGAAATCATTGGTGGAAATACCCCTAACATTCACATAGTCGATGAAACTATCTTTGCTGTTACCTGAAAAGCCTGGAGTAAATTTAATCAGGTCTTTCACATCATCAAGGTTTGTGCGCTTTGTAAAACTTGCATCAAAAGCACTAATCGCAATGGGTACATCTGACAAAGCTTGGTCTCGTTTTTGCGCTGAAACGGTTATTTCTTCAAACCCTTGTGTGTTTGCATTCGTATCCTGAGCGCTTAAAGCCCCAGCGACACTTAAACTGAGAACAGAAACACCCGCCATCATTATGGCTTTCTGTGTAGTTTTTTCACCGATCATCGCAATCCTCCAAGATTAAGGTGTCTTAATAAAATTTTGTTGAAGCCACTCTAGTGACTTAAGCGAGCATATACAAACATTTGATGCTATTGAATAATATGATGATGCTGTAATATTTTTTGCATTGTTGCAAGCTTATCACCATATTGCTTCCAGCGCCCCACAGATTTACTGTGCGCTTTTTCCCGAACCTGCGCGGCACTAGCCGTAGTAACAGCCCTTTCACCTATATAAAAATCAAGAATAGCCGCATCCCAATCAAGGCCGATAAAATCGATTATTCGCTTGGCTTCATTAGGCAAATCCGATGTAACGTCCTCGTAATTTACATCTAAAAATGCGTTCGGGAACCGTTGTCGCCACACATCCATCAATTTATGA
>JABABO010000017.1 GCA_014238195.1 Kordiimonadaceae bacterium
ATTGTAATAGCCCGCGCCATATCAAAATCCCGGGCGGTGCTGTGTCAAGTCCGCTAATGACCGTTGAGCCAGTTGTTGTAAGACCACTCATCGCTTCAAAGAAAGCATCTGTATAGCTTAGGTCAAGTTCGGAAAACGCGAAGGGAAGGGCCGCAAATGCAGGGAGCGTAACCCAAGACAAATTCGTCAGGATAAAGGCTTGTCGCAAATTCATATCGCTTGCTGTACCACTGTTAGCCAGCAACAACATACCCCCAAAAACCCCAGTAAACATCGCGGCGATTAAAAAAATCTGCCAATCAATATTTTGCGACATAATATCTGTAGCGACAGGCACCAGCATGGCTGTGGCCATGATAAGCAATAGTGCGCCTAGCGCATATAATATAGGCCGCAGGTCTATCATTGTAAGTCTATCATGTGCCAGCCCTAGTTTATGCCCGATGAACTGTGGGGGCTATCAAGCGAAAAGGTGGGGACGGCAATATCAAAATATTTGTCATCATCAGGTGTAACCATATTATAGGACCCTGTCATGAACCCTGACGGCGTGCTTAGCGGTGTACCACTGGTATATGTAAAACTTTCACCAGGGGCAATACAGGGCTCTTCACCAATCACACCTGCGCCTTTTACTTCTTTAATAAGGCCGCGCCCATCCGTGATAATCCAGTGACGGTTTTTTAATTGAACGGTGCGGGCCCCATCGTTCGAAATTTGTATGCGATAAGCCCAAACATACTGGCTTTCGTTCGGTTTTGATTGGTTCGCGAGATAATAAGACTGCACAGCCACACGCATGCAGCCTGTTTTTTCTTCAAATGTCATGACACCGTCGATTAGTTCATCGCTTGTCATAATAAAGCCCTTTGTTCCATTCACTCAATTACGCTTGCGCTAGGCTAAAACTATAATCCTGCGACTGCAAGCGCTTGTAAGACATCGGCGATTAAATCTTTTGGGTCCTCTAGGCCCACCGAAAAGCGAATCAGCCCTGGGGTGATGCCCAGCTCAAGGCGTGCGTCTTCGCTCAGAGCTTTATGTGTTGTGCTCCAGCAATGGGTAGCGATAGAGCGACTATCCCCAAGATTATTCGATATATCAACCAGTTGTAAGGCATTTAAAAAAGCAAAAGCTTGGTCGCGTCCCTTAGGCAACACAAAAGTTACCATGGTCCCACCACGTTTCATTTGTGCTTTTACCAAGGCTTTTTGTTTAAAATCTTCAAACCCTGGATAGCGTACATCGTCAATACGCGGTTTTATGGCATGGGCGAGCAATTCAGCATTATCACACATAGCCCCCACACGGAGTTCCAGTGTTTCTAGGCTTTTAAGCATAATCCATGCATTAAACGGCGACATAATAACACCCGTATGGCGGAAATATGGATACAGATATTCTTCGTCAAAATCTTTGTCGCACAAGATAATTCCACCCATAGCACGCCCTTGACCGTCAATATGTTTTGTCGCTGAATAACAGACAATATCTGCCCCGAAGCTCATGGGTTGTTGCAATGCAGGGCTGGCAAAAGCATTATCAACAATCAAACGGGCCTCATGACTATGGGCGATTTCAGCAAGCGCACGAATATCAACAATTTCAAGCGTTGGATTTGCTGGGCTTTCTGCAAATAATATTTTCGTGTTTGGTTGAACGGCGTTTTGCCAATTATCTAAGTTGGTGCCATCAATAACTGTTGTTTCAACGCCGTAACGCGGTAACAATTCGTCCATTAACCAGCGATTAGAACCAAACAAAGCCCGCGCCGCTAGTACATGATCCCCTGCTTTTACTTGGCATAGGATGGACGCAGACATCGCTGCCATACCTGTTGCTGTAGCACGGCCAATGTCAGCACCCTCGAGGATCGCCATGCGTTCTTCAAACATGGATACGGTTGGATTTGTTTGACGGCTGTAAGTATGGCCCTGGCGTTCGCCCGCAAATCGGCCTTCGGCTTCTTCAGCGCAGTCATAGGAATAGCCTGATGTCATAAACAAAGCTTCTGACATTTCATCAAAATCAGATCGTGTTGTCCCAGCACGCAACATTTGGGTGCGTCGCTCCCACTTATTTGTAATGCTACGGTCAGTGCCTTTATGATATTTCATCTGATCTCTCCCTCATGGAAACTGCATTAGCCTTTAATAACACATCTTTTGAAAATCATAGCCCAATGCGAGTAGGCATAAACAGTGCTGTCGTCAAGTTTTTAGAAGGTTTCCCAATATGTTTGCTTGATTTTATTTAACTACTAGTGCAGAAACCATCTAAGCGGCGGGCGTAGCTCAATGGTAGAGCAGTAGCTTCCCAAGCTGATGACGAGGGTTCGATTCCCTTCGCCCGCTCCAAACATCAAACCATTCTTAAGGCTGATATTCATGGCAGTTACCATTTGGCATAATCCACGGTGTAGTAAATCTCGGCAGACTTTGGCATTGCTGGAAAATAATGACATAACACCAGACGTGCGCTTATATTTGCAAGACAGCCCAAATGCCGCTGAGATCAAAAAAGTTCTTGCAGCTCTTGGCCTTAGCCCGCGCGATTTGATGCGCCGCGGCGAAACAGACTATAAAAACCAAGGGCTTGCAGATGTTAACGATGCTGCTGCATTGATCAAAGCGATGGTAGAAACGCCGAAGCTCATTGAGCGCCCCGTTGTGATCAATGGGGTAAAAGCCATTATTGGTCGTCCACCCGAAAGCGTGCTTGATATTCTTTGAAACGAAGGCTTTAGGCCTCTAAAGCCTTTAAAAGTCTTGGGTATAGCAAGGCTTGTATCAGCCCGCGCACTGCTAAAAAGATTGCTAACGCCGACCATAGGCCCAACAGGCCATAGGCATTTGTAAGTGGCATAATAAGCATTACATAAGAAAGTAGTGCACCGACCATACTGATCATCATTTCAAAGCTAGCTGTTGCACCAATCATAATACCATCATACTGATAACTAGCGACAGCTATTAGGGGTATTAGGACTAAAACAGGCATACCAACATCGACAGCCATCCGAACCGATTCGATATCGGTAAGCATAGCAGTAATGCCCTGCCCGAACAGGGCAAAGGCAGCACAGTAAAGACATGCTGTACCGATCGCCCAAAGGCTAGCACGTTTGTTCCAAAACTGAAAATCAGCTTTGTTTTTAGCGCCGTAAGCTGCGCCTGCTAGGGCTTCGGTCGCAAAAGCAAATCCATCCAGCCCGACAGATATCAACAACAAGAAGGTGGTTAGCACATGACTAGCAGCAAGCGCATCGGACCCCAACGACCCAGCGGTTCGGGTCAGCAGGGCAAAAGCGAGCATTAAAAAAAGCGTTCGGATGAATATAAAACCATTCACCGACAAAATTCGTTTAAATTTATGAAGCATCCATGTTTTTCTGGCTTTAAAGCTTAAAAGCAGAGTTTTTAGGCCAAGACCACGAATTAAAAAAGCAAGACCAATAAAGGCTGCTAACCATTCAGCTATCAATGTGCCATACGCGACACCCGCGACACCAAGACCTAAGCCAATGACAAATATGACATTTAAAACCCCATTGCTGATATTAAGTGTAAGCTGCAAAACCAGCGAGGCTTTGGCTTGTGCTGTGCCGATCAGATATCCCGTTAAGCCATAAACAAACATGGTTGCTGGTGCTGACCATATGCGGATCCCGATATAATTTTCGGCAATGGGTATCACTTCGCTTGGCGGCGCTAAAATGTTTAACGCAAAAGGCATATATAGGGGTGCAAAACTGAATAGCAAAAGCCCAATGATCGCTGCGATGGTTAAGGACCGTACCATTAACGGTGCGATACTGTTTGCGCTATTGTTTGATTGTCCATCCGCATGAGCCGCGCCTGCGCGCTGCGCCACCATACCCGTGGTTCCCATGCGCAAAAAACCAAAGGCCCAATAAACGAAGGAAAAAATTGTAGCACTCACCCCAATGGCGGCTAAATGCACAGCCCCGTCCAAATGACCCACAGCCCAAGTATCAACAAGTCCAACAAGCGGCGCACTAGAACCCGCGATCATTGAAGGCCAAGCAATATCCCAGATACGTTTATTCGCGTTACTTGGCTTCACCTGAAACTACCCCATTGCCAATACGTGTGTAAAGGAAGCCTTGGCTTGCTAAGTCTGTACGGGCATAAATATTGCGCAGGTCAATGATATTAGGTGTCGCTAGTAACGATTTCACGCGGTCCATATTTAGGGCACGAAATTCGTTCCATTCGGTTAAAATGACCAAAGCGTCTGCACCGTCCATACATATATAAGCGTTATCACAATAATTGATTTCAGGCATCAGTTCTTTGGCTTCAGGCATGCCCTTGGGGTCAAATGCACTAACAATGGCACCAGCAGATTGCAGGGCAGGGATGATAGCAAGCGAAGGGCTTTCGCGCATATCATCGGTGTTGGGTTTAAATGTTAAGCCAAGAACAGCAATTTTTTTGCCTGTGACATCATTGCCGCAGGCTTTGATAATTTTGCTAGCCATGTCTGCTTTACGTTTCTCATTCAAAGCATTTACCGCATTTACAATCGACATATCGACATCATATTCATGGGCACTGTGTATAAGGGCGCGAGTGTCTTTTGGGAAACAACTTCCCCCATAACCAGGCCCAGCGTGCAAAAACTTTTTCCCGATACGCCCATCAAACCCCATTCCGCGGGCGACATCCTGCACATCCGCACCAACCTGTTCACATAAATCAGCCACTTCATTGATAAAGCTGATTTTTGTGGCAAGAAAAGCGTTCGAAGCATATTTGATCACTTCTGCAGTTTCGCGGGCTGTTATCAAAATAGGGGTTTCATTTAAAAATAAAGGTCGGTACAGCTCTTTTAGGACGTGTTCGGCGCGGGCGCTATCAGCACCAACCACGACGCGGTCAGGACGCATAAAATCCTCAATCGCTGCGCCTTCCCGTAAAAATTCTGGGTTGGAAGCCACATCAAACAAACTGTTGTCAATTTTAGCCCCAACACGGCGGCGGATTTCAGCCCCCGTTCCCACAGGTACCGTTGATTTTGTGACAATGACTGTATAACGATCAATATACAGTGCGCATTCTTCGGCAGCGGCATAAACATATTGCAAGTCTGCATGGCCGTCGCCGCGTCTGCTTGGTGTGCCCACGGCAATAAAAACAGCGTCTGCCCCATCCATTGCTGCTTTTAAGTCAGTTGTGAACTGAAGGTTTTTATTTTCCACACCCCGCGCCACGAGTGCATCAAGCCCAGGTTCATAAATCGGCATAATACCTTTGAGCAAGGCATCTATTTTTGTGGTGTCTTTATCGACACATGTCACATCGTGGCCAAATTCAGCAAAACATGTGCCCGAGACAAGACCCACATAACCCGTTCCAATGACTGCAATTTTCATGAATATTCCTTAAAAAATATTGTTTCTTACAGTAAAGACTGCACTTATTAGTATTTCTTATGATAAAATCTAGGCTGTATGTAAAGAAAAACGAAGGATGGTGTTGCTCTTTTGCGTAACAGGATAAAGCAAGCATGCTGCAAAACAAAGACATAAGGCGCTGATGTGCAGGAAAATGAGGCGGATGAAGCGTTGATGCACCGTGTACAATCTGGCAATCAAGGGGCGTATCGTGTTTTGGTGCAGCGCCATGCTGCGCGGTATCATAGCCTGATTTATCGCTATACACAGAATAGTGCCTTAACCGATGATGTTTTGCAGGAAGCCTTTGTAAAACTGTGGACAAAACCGCATTTGTTTGATGGGTCAAAAGCAAAATTTACAACATGGTTTCACCGGGTCTGTGTCAATGGTGCTTTAGATGAGGGTCGTCGCAAACGCTTTGAAGCCATACCTGAAGATTTTGACGTTGCCAGTCATGACATAGCGGCTGACGAGCAGATAATACAGGACCAAACAGCGCAGCACGTTCGTACTTTGGTTAAAAAATTACCGCCGCGTCAACGCATGGCCGTAACGCTAAGTTATCTGGAAGACATGAGCAATAAAGCAGGGGCTGCTGCGATGGACATAAAATTAAAAGCTTTTGAATCGTTATTAGCGCGGGCGCGCAAATCCTTGCAATCCAAGTTAAATCAAGACCTTAATAGGTGACAGCATGACAAAAAAATTTGAAACAAATACATCCCAGCAGGTCGGTAGCATTGGGCTGAAAACCCATTTAAGGCGGGCTTTTAAGGGTCATCGCGAGGTTTCTGAGGATATGGTCACGCAGCTCCTGAATATCCCAGCGAACCATACACAGCAAGGTGCCCTAGGTAGAAGGTTTTTGTTTAGGGTTTCCGATTATCTATCGAAGGTGTTGCAGATCACTTTAAGGCCGTCACATGTCTTGACACACGGGTTCGCTGTGGTGCTTGCGCTATGTATAGGCTTGGCAGCAGGTGGGCTATATGGCAGCAGCTTTTTCGATGCTACCGCTGAAACCGACGCATATTTTTATGATGATGATCAGGCATATTTTTCGGCAGTGGATGAAGAGATGTTGATGAATCAATTTGGTTTAATCGATGCAGGAGCAAACAATGACCGGTTCTAAAAAAATAAGTATTCTCCTAGCGGTATCCGTCGTGATCAATATTTTTGTTTTGGGCGCGGCAGCAGGTCATTTTTGGGTTGGACCCCTTGCGGGCAAATATCACAGTAAACTGTCCTCAATGCGGCAAGACCATTTTGGGCCTATTAATATGAGATCCATCGCGCGTCATGCGGATATGAGAACCAAGCAACGTTTGCGACAAAATTTTCAAAATAACAAAACAGCCAGAAAAGCAATATTTGATCGCCTGCGGGAAAATGAAAACGCGATTAAAACTGCTGTCACTATGGTGGTTTTTGATGCAAAAGCTGTGACGACGTTGCTTGAAGAACACGACACTATTATCAGCGAATTACACTTGCATCAGCGCGCATTGATGGTGCAGCTTTTGTCGTCCTATGATCATGAAACACGGCAAAAAATTGCTAAAAGTTTTTTTAAGCGGCACGCCCGTAAAGGCCATCCCCGCCAAAATGAAAAACACGAAATGAAAAACACGGAATGAAAAGTAAGGGGGGGGCTTAAGTCACATGATATAGCGAGACCAATGAATAATGATTTCATTATTCGCTATGTCTCTTGGGATAAGTCGAACCGACACAAAGACTTATAGCCAAATGAGGTGATCAATATTCACCGCAATTGGCTATAGAGCCATGAGTGATAATAAAGGGGACTAAAAGCATGGGGTTGATCAAATCTGGTGTATTTTATGCTTTTATGATATGGTCAATACATGACCTCTAGCAGCACTATACAGTCTTTACCAACGACTGCGGCCCCACCACCGCACCTTAAAGCACGCAGTCCTGACAATCAGGCTTCGGCACTAAAAAGGAACACTTCACACACCCTTGATAAGGATGCTGTAATTCTTAGTTTAAGCACTGATGCGCGGTCTCAACTGGCAAAAGAATTGGTGAATAAATCCTCAAAAGCCCTCGCTGAGCCACCTACTCAAGATACTCTGGAACAAGATACTCTAGGGCAAAGTGCCCCGAGCCTTAGCCCAGAAGAAAGGGCGGTCATAGCACGTTTAAAAGCCCGCGACCGTGAAGTCAGAAACCACGAACAAGCGCACGCTATGGCAGGTGCTGGATATACAAGCGCACCCCAGTATGAGTTTGTGACAGGCCCAGACGGGCGAAAATATGCTGTTGGTGGTCATGTTGACATTGATACAGCCCCAGTTGCCGGTAACCCACGTGCCACAATTGCCAAGCTAGAAATAGTTCGGGCCGCAGCCCTTGCCCCTGCAAATCCATCTGGTCCTGACCGCGGCGTAGCCGCTAGCGCTGAACGCGCTGTATTGAAGGCAGAAAGCCAATTAAAAGAAATTGAAAATATAGAAGCATCAGAAAAATCAGATCAAGCTTATATCACAGATAACCGCAATAAATTTCAAAACCCATCAGCGAATACGTATTTTACGCGGCACGAAAGACCGCAGCAATCGCAGGCGGTATTCCTAGATTTAAGCGTCTAAGATACATGATCAGCGCCTACAGCGTCTTTAATATTTTCAAACCCATCATTTTCTAACAAATTAGATAGGTCTTTTTTAATGTCATCAACTAAGCCAGTGCCCGAATATATCAAACTACTATAGAGCTGAACAAGGCTAGCACCTGCACGGATTTTGGCATAAGCATCGGCCCCAGATGCCACACCGCCAACACCAATTAACGGGACCTGACCTTGTGTTGCTTGATAGACCCGCGACAGTGTGTCAGTTGAAAGCTTCATCAAAGGGGCGCCAGACAGGCCCCCCATTTGTGATTTATGGGGGCTTGATAAATGGTCAGGGCGGGTAATTGTTGTGTTGCTAATAATCAATCCATCAAGACCACTTTGCAGGGTAACATCCGCAATATCAGAAATATCATCGCCAGTAATATCTGGGGCAATTTTCACTAAAATTGGCACATAATCTAAACCCGCATCGATTTTATTCTGACGCACTTCAAGCACGCGGGTAACTAGGTCAAGCAAAGCGTCTTTTGATTGCAAGGCCCGCAATCCTGGTGTGTTAGGGCTGGAAATATTCACTGTGAAATAAGCAGCTAGGCCGTATAGGGCCGCTACCCCCGTGACATAATCGGCGGTACGGTCAGGGGCATCTTTGTTGGCCCCAACATTTGCCCCAACTATGCCCTTACGTTGACGGCGGACTTTTAGCTTGCGCTTAAAATAGTCTAAACCTTTGTTGTTAAACCCAAGGCGATTAATGACAGCACGGTCTTCACTAAGGCGAAAAATACGAGGTTTATCATTCCCAGCCTGTGGTTTTGGTGTCACTGTGCCTGCCTCAACAAATCCAAATCCTTGCCCCAGCACCGCGTCACAGACCTCGGCGTTTTTATCAAATCCAGCGGCCAGGCCAATGGGATTAGAAAAGGCAATACCAAACACGTCTAGGGCAAGACGCGGGTCTTTATCACAGCAGGCTTTGGGGGCCAGTCCTGTACGTAGTAAATCAATGGTGACAGCGTGTGCCCGCTCTGGGTCCAACATATGCAACATACGGGTAGCCATAGCCATGAGTGAGCGCATAAAAAATCCATATTTTTAGAAGTGTTTACAATATTTATCTGCATAGTCTTTGACAGACACACATGCAAGGAAAAGCAGGAGACGAGCGGCTTGTTAAGGTGATTTATGCAAGCGCCCTATGGTGCAGGGTACACCGCCGCGGTGCACAATATTCACGGGACCACCTTTGGGATGGTTTACACAAAGCTGCCCATTAATTGGAATAAAGCTGAAATAGCCATGATGCTTTAGGGCCGTGCATTCATGCTTTAAGGTCAGGATAATGTCGTCATCACCCCCCGTCAGGATAACGATACGATCAGATAAAATGGTATAGTGCTCTGCGGTTTTTGATGGCACACACAATATTGGTATCTCATCAGCGTTCAGGACTGTACCAATTATCAGATAGGCCCCTAATGATAAGGGCCGTAGCCAAAAAACCAAGGCACTTATAAGAAAGTGTTTTTTCATACAAGACAGTCTAAAGGATGGAATATGAATAGAAGATGAAGCGGCAAAGCTAATCTGTCCCTTGATTTTATGCTGGCGGATACCAACATTATAGCTCATAAAGCCCATAGAACATAGACGCCTTTGTGCATCTAATTCATTTAGGAGGAACTCAGTGCTAAAAGAAATCTGGTTATGGTTTAAGGAAAAACTAGGGGCTCTTTTAGCAGCAATCTGGCAAAAATTTATACGTGGATGGGCCATACTTATCGACCGCGCTGCACTTGTATCAACCAAAACATGGGCGATGCTTGCGCTCAGCGTTCCTGTTGTTTTTGCCGTTTATATTCTGATTGGTATGGCTGTGGTTAATCGTATTGATGATCATTTGAACCCCTCGGTCAGCCCCCCTGCAGGTGGGTCTTATACAGTTTCAATGGTCTCTTATTTAACAGGCCGCGAGGTAAACACCAACGGCTGGACCCCAAACGACCCAGTTTTTAAACCAGGCTGGTGGCTTGATAACACCCCCAATTTTCAGCGCGGTATCATTGGGGCTTTGTCGCGTTTTTCTTTTGAACTACGCGACCAATTAGGCCGCACCCGTGGCTCTAGCGCCCAAGATAGTGACCTGGAAGCAGCAGCTGGTAATTTATCTATTGACCCCAATCGCTGGGTGCTTGATTTTTCAACCAGCTTTTTACCCATCACCCCCAGTGACACCTATTACCGTGAAGCGGTTAATCAGCTAGCCGCCTATAATGCACGCCTGGCAAGCGGGGAGGCCGTGTTTGAACGCAGATCAGATAACCTGCTGGCAACATTAGACCGTATTGCGCTTGATCTTGGGGCTTCATCGGCGGCGTTAGAAGGTTATATTTCCGAGCATTCTGGTGGTTTCTTGCCTGACGGTGGTGCGGATGATTTATTTTATCAAGTGAAAGGCCAAGTTTATGCCTACACGTTATTGCTGGATGCCTTGAAGCTGGACTTTAGTGATCTGATTACTGGACGAGATATCGGCAATATTTATGAGGAGCTACAGCAATCAATGGCGGCGGCGGCGGCTTTAGACCCTTGGGTGGTTGCTAATGGTGCAACAGACGGGCTGCTGGTTAATCACTTATCGATGCAAGGGTTTTATCTGCTGCGTGCCCGCACACAAATGCGCGAAATAACCAATATCCTTCTTAAGTAAATGACAAATTAGCCTTGCATCCGAGGGGCAGCACTGTCAATCTGTCAGAATTATAAATAGGGGTTGACGCTCATGTCGGAAGAAACAAAAAATAAGGTTCATTCACCGCTACGCCCGATTGCGAAACGATTTCGCAAGTTATTGGTTGTTGTTGATGATTCACCCGAATCGAAAGTAGCGATTCGCTTCGCGTCGGCCCGCGCAGCTCATATCACGGGCGGTGGATTAATATTATTTCATTGTATTCGCCCAAGTGAATTTCAGCATTGGGTTGCTGTGGCTGACCGGATGCGTGAAGAAGCCTACGAAGAAGCTCAATTAATGATGGACCAGATTGCCGATGATATTAGCGATTACTGTGGTGTAACCCCAGAAATGGTGATTACAGAAGGCGAGCCCAGCGACGAACTGGTGAATTTTATCAAGCAGCGCAATAATTTGTTTGGCTTATTTTTGGGAACAGATGTTGAAGGTGGGCCAGGGCCATTGATTGATTATTTTACCCATCAGACTTTAACAGACCTGCCGTGTCCTGTGATGCTCATTCCTGGTTCCATGACGTTTGAACAGATTGATGCCATGGCTTAAGCCTTTCTTTATTGAAATGAACCATCTGACGGCACCGTAATGCCTCACTGAACAGGAGTGAAATGTGCATAAGTGTGGTGTACTTTCAATATTTCACGACACCTTCAGTGGGTCATTACGGTGCCGCAGTTTCTGTAGCTTTTCTGCTTTGGCTAACTGTGTCGCGAAGGATTTGTGATAAAGGTATCACTACATCCCTCACTCCTTGTTATCCTGTGCAGGAAAGTTATCAGATTGATTCATTTCAATAAAGAAAGGCTCTAGCCTTCGCTTAGCAATATTTCGTCTAAAGCAATTTTAAAATCAGGATACGCAGGCTGCCAGCCCAGTATCGTCTTGGCTTTATCGCAATTGATTCGTTTGTGTTCTTTATAAAAACTGCGGGCCATATCACTGATACTTGCATCATTAATATCAATAGGGGTTGGTGGCTTAATCCCTAATATTTTTGCGGCATAATGGATGACGTCCTGCGGCGGGCAAGGATGGTCGTCTGCTAAGTTAAACGCCCCATTTTTTGGTTGCTGTTTTGCTGCTAGATAAATCGCTTGGACAATATCATCCACGTGGATACGGCTAAAGACTTGCTCAGGTTTGGTGTGTTCAGTGCTGCGATCTGTATTATTTTTGATAATTCGGGCTTTACCCGTTTTTAAGCTGGTGATGGCATTGCGGTTTGGTCCGTAAATGCCCGCAAGACGGAACGTATGAAAGACGGGTATGTGTGATATATTTTCGCAGATATTTTGCCATTGTTTTTCCGCTTTAACACGCCGTATGCCGCGCGGTAAGCTGGGCTGTAAGCGGCTTTCTTCGGTGACCCAAGACCCACCATGATCGCCGTAAACATTTGTGCTGGACATATAACCAACCCATTGAAGCTTAGGCAAAGCCATAATAGCATTTTGATAGTGGTTTAAAACGGCATCAAAACTAGGGTTATTTTCCTGCGGATTTGGGGCTATGGACGATAAAATATGTGTTGTATCACCAGCAAGCGTATCTGCTTGGCCAAAGGGTATAGGTGTAATACCACATGCTTTTAAGTAATCTGATTTTTCCTGGCCGCGCGCTGTTGCTGTTACCGTCCAGTCTTGTGCTAAAACATGCTTGGCAAATGCCAAAGCTGTATATCCTGGGCCAAAAATCATTAAATGTGGCTTTTTTTGTGTCATTACTATCAACTGCCTTGAAATTGCCTTCACTGAGCAGCACAGTAAGCAGCATGAAACATGATATCCATATAAATATAATGTCTGCTCGTATGAAATTCCTTCTTGTAGTCATTGGACTATTTTCGCTGATCACCAATCAAAGCTTAGTCACAGGCGGTTTCGCTGAAAACAATGCCCGCGCTGAAGATCACTATAATTCATGTATGGCGCTTGCAGAAATAAATCCTGACAAAGGCATTAATATGGCGCTTGCGTGGTTATCTGATGGCGGCGGGGTCCCTGCACGTCACTGCGAAGCGACAGGCTTGTTTTATATAGGGGAATATAACGAGGCCGCCGCACGTTTTGAAAAATTGGCGGACGATATGCGTCGTGGCCGTGATATGCCAATCGATGGGGATAAACGTGTTGTGGCAAAAGCGCCTTTGCTGGCTGATATATATCATCAAGCCGCTAGCGCTTGGATACTGGGCGGGGAGGTCGTGCGCGCCGAAACAGCCATTGATACAGCCTTATCGCTGGCAGTCTCAGGGGGTTACTTATACCAACAATATCAAGTGACTAGGGCGCAAATTGCGGGCGCAGATAGTGATTTCTCACTCGCCTATGATGACTTGCATGCGGTTTTAAAATCCGATCCTGGACGCCGTGATATTTTATTGTTTCTAGCCTCAGCAGCACGGAATTTAAATAAATTGGAAGAAGCAGACACGCATTTAGCACGGTATCTGGAAACAGCGCCGTATGATGCCGCCGCTTATTTAGAACTGGGTAATTTGCGGGATCAGCAGGGTGACAAAGTAGCAGCCAACAAAGCTTGGTTACGAGTATTGAGACTTGAAAAATCAGGCCCTAATCATCGTGCAGCCACCCATAACATCGAACGCGCTGTTGCGGGAGATTATTAAAATCTAATCTTTGCTTCAAACAGATCAGGAAGATTATTTTCAAACAAGATCACATCTTGATTGGTGGCATTCTGGCGCGCCCAATTTTCAGCGCTTACTTGCGCGGCGAAATTCATTACAGACACTGACCCATCATTATTGTGATTGATGGCATCTGTGAAGGTTGGAATGCGGTCAGGCGACACCACCAAAATAATATCCGCATGTTTAACAGACATTGCCCCCAAGCGGGCGTGTTCACGGTCGTGTTTTTCACCAAGTTCAACCATGCCCGGCGTGATCAATATTCGTCGCCCCCCTGATTGCACCAGAACATCAAGACATTTTAAAGCGGCTTCAAAACCAACAGGATTGCTGTTGTAAGCGTCATTAATAATCACAGGTCCATTTGCTGGCTTGGTCACAGCCAGACGGTGCGGTATTTGGGCGACAGACCTAAGCGCCCCTTTAATCGCTGACCAAGGCATCCCAAGTGCCCGCGCACTTGCCGCCGCTAAGACAATATTACCCGCTTGATGATCACCGTAAAGCGGGGCTTGTAAGGTGATATTTTCATCCCCAGCTGAAATATGTATTGTCAGACCATCTTGTGTCATTTGATAATCACTGATCTGAATAGCTGCCATGTCATCAGGGCCATGACCAACCAACATATAATCACCAACAGTTTTTTGCATTCGATTTTGCAACAGTTTGGGCTCAACCGCGTCTTTGTTTACCACAATAGTGCCACCAGAATTAAACACCGCTTCAGCGAGTTCAAACTTAGCCCGTGCAACATTTTCTAATGACTTAAACCGTTCGAAATGCGCCGCACCAATCGCTGTTATCAAGCCTGTCACAGGTGGTGTTAGGGTGCATAACCGCGCGATAGAACCAATGCCATACGCACCCATTTCTACGATAAAATAGATATGGTTCGGTTTAAGCATTTCCCTGATCACACGGGTGATACCCATTTCAGTGTTAATGCTGCCAGGTGTTGCCAGCGTTGGCGCACTATATGATAAAATGTGTGACAAAATATGCTTAGTCGAGGTTTTGCCAAAACTGCCTGTAATGGCGATTACTTTGGGCTTTAAGGCGTTAAATTTTTCTTCCGCTTCACGGCGGTAGCCTAGTTTGATACGTTCCTCAATCGGGGCAAGCAAGATATTAGCTGCAATGATCAAATAAGGAACGGCTTGTATTGCAAGGATCAGTAATACGGCGGCAAAAACCGCTTCCCAATTATAGCCACTTATTGATATGTCAAAAAAACTGGATGCTGAATCAGAAGCGATATCAAGGCGGTAGCTGCTTCCCTTTGGGGCCAAGGCCGTTATGATGCTGGCAAAGCCAAGTGCCGCAATAAAAAGGCCCATGTAAACAGCAAATATGCGTTTGACCCGCGCGGTCACGACAAGTGGTTTTTTGCTGTTACGTATCGTGCGGGACGATGTAAATATCCCGAAAATGAGCGCTAACAGTATAAGGGGTTGCAACAACAAAGATAAACCCGCAAGAGCATCCAAATGCCCTAGCGCCCCAATCAATATAGCAATCCCCAGCAAAAGTGTTGCTTTTTGATCATAGGCTTTATTATCAGCCAGCCACCTAACAAAACGTTGGTTATCATATTCTTCCTGTTGAAAGAACATCATGAAGGTTTTACCGCGGGCAACGCCAAACCACAGGACGAAAGCTATGCCGATGAAGAAAGCAACACCCCCAAAGGGTAAAATTTCAGATAGGTTATTGGCGCCAAAAAATTCAGTCATGATCAATATCCTTCAAAAATTGGCGGATATGACCTTCGACTTGGTAAGCACCGCGGTCAAGAATGTCATAATGATCGAAGCCTTTCAGTTCGGTGTAACGTGCTAATGGAATGACGCGGGCATAAGCATGACCAATGCTGGGCGGTGTTTCGCTGTCTTCACTGCCATAGATCAGCAAAGCAGGAACGCGCATCTCTCGAGCACTGTTTGCTAGATTTTCATTCACCACATTTACAAAGGTTTCACGCAGTTCGCCAGCGCGGTTATAATCCGTGCTGCCATAATGGGCACGAAAGTCCTCAAGCCGATGGCTGCCAATAAGCCTGTCAGACCAGTAAGAAAATTTACCAATAATTTTTATAACCAAGCGTTTTATGCTGGCTTTTGTGCTGAGTTTACGGGGAATACCAGCCCCTGCAATCATGATCACAGCTTTCACAAGATCGGGATAGTATTTTGCCATTTGAACAGAGACACGGCAACCAAAGCTGTGACCAATAAAAACATAAGGTTTATGGTCATCCCTTTTCAGAATTTCGGCAAGCGCATCTGCATAATCTTTGGTGCTGGCGCCTTTTTTCAGCATCGGCGTTTTACCGAACCCTGGTTGATCAAAGTTAAGGTGCCTGCCCTCAGTGTTTAACAGTTTTATTAATCGGGTGAAGGCTGTGTGATCTTGCCCCCAGCCATGCAGCCAAACGAACGTAGCTTGAGGACTGTCTTTTACAGTTTCCCCCGTGATTTCACTGTGCCAGTGTTGTTCAGAATTATGTGATATGGTTTCGTTCATGATGTGAAGAGCGTCGCCCCACCACGCACAGCCGTCGTGTCACCTAAGCGAGCCGCAGAAAGCGCAAAGCCTTCTAAAATCATTTGGTTGCTCAGTGTTAAGAAGCTGATCGGTGTTGCTGCCGCTTCCCACAGAAAATATGCAAATGACCCTGGAATCGTGTTAACCTCATTCACCCAAATTTCACCCGTGGCACTGTTACATAAAAAATCAATGCGCACACTCCCTGCTAGCTGCAACACCTCAAATAACGCTTTCGCGTGGCCGCGTATTAATTGGTCTTGCTCAGTGGTTAGCTCCTTGGGGTCTAAAATACGGTTTAGGCTTGCCATGCCCTGACTGGGGCCAGTTTTCAGTTTTGGCGCGCCTGCCGCGCGTCCACCCAAGTATTTATTTTTAAAGTCCAGAATATCAACGCTAGATAAAGGGCGTTCTATCGCTGAGGTTTGAATTTTACCATCAAGATCACACCGAGCAGCAATATTATACTCAACAAGATTTGCTACAAATGGTTCAATAATCGCTTGTCCATCCATTTTAAAGGCCTGCATCAAGCCAGCGATCAGGTCATCTAGGTTGCTTGCTTTGGCGACACCAATACTACTGCCAAGGTTCACAGGCTTGACAATAACAGGAAAGAGCGTGTCGCCTAGAGCTTGCTTCAAATCATCAAGCAGCGCATTTTCATCAATGAAATCCCTTGCTTTTGGGCGATTTACGACGAATTCGCCTAATACATTCAAACCCTCAGCGCGGGCGCAGCGCTTGGTAAAAGCCTTATTCATCGTGGCGCTAGCACCAAGGGGCCGGCACCCCGTATAAGGAATAGCTGCAAAATCTAATAACCCTGCTAATGTACCATCTTCACCGTTTGAGCCATGCACTGCAGGGACAGCAATATCAAAAGGCATTGCGATTGTTTTAAAGCCAAACAGTGTTTTTTTCTGCAGTGTAAAGTGTGGCCTGCCAAGGGCTTTAGACGCACTCAGATCAAGCTGAATGGGAACTAAATCGGCCTGAGCAGACGCTAAAGCCAAGGGGTAATTATTGCGTTTTGTGAGGGTGCTGCCTGTCCACCATGCACCCAAAGGATCAATATATACTGGGATTCCCTCATATTTAATCGGGTCCAGTGCTTCCAGAAATTGTAACCCCGTCAGGACAGAGACATCATGTTCGACACTGCGTCCACCAAAAATAACAGCGACGATTTTCTTTTCAGCCATGTAAGCCCCATTTTTTGGTCAGCATGATACACATATATAGCCAAATGCAGTGAATTTTGATCCCCTTATTTGGCTATAAGTCTTTATGTCGGTTCGACGTATCCCAAGAGACTTTGCTAATAATGAAATCATTATTCATTGGTCTCGCTATTGTGTCGGTTCGACTTATCAATAAATAATGAAATCATTATTCATTGGTCTCGCTATAGTCTGCAAAAATCTCATACACATTTATTTAGCGAATAAATAAGGCGCAAGCAAAGATAATTCTTTAAGCTAAGTATGAAATTATGCTGTGGTTCTTATAATAGAACAACAGCTAAAGACTAAGCATGGCAATATAATGTCATTCTAATGAAAGTTTTATTCGCCGCGATCACGTTTGATCACCACTGGGCGTGTGACACCACTGGGGCCTGGAAATTCAGTAAACATAGCCTCAACCATTAACGGCATTATTTTGGGCAAATCATTACTGCGGGCATCTGCCTCCGTGCGGCCCTCAAACAATTTATCCCCTTCATATTTGCGAATTTCTAAGTGTAATTCCGTGTGATAAACGGTCCGCGCTACAAGTTTATCATGCGTGTCGTAAAATGGATCACCGTGAAAAGACCCCCAATAGCCCCATCCACGACCATAGCCTAAATGCCAAGCGTGGGCAAAATGCCCCCGTGTTGATGGGCGGGATTCTATTTTTTCGCGGCCATCATTCATTTTGACATCAAAACCCACAATAAGCTCAGGGTTTTCGCCGTCAGTGACTTTATAACCATATTGGCGCAGCTTAGTTGCGATTAAGCCAGCGTAGCTTTTGAATTCTAAGGATTCAATTCGGTCTGGATTCATTGGGACAATCGCTACACTTTGCCCAGACGGTATGCCCAGCGTATGAAAAGCCGTTACATCGCTGCGAAAACTATAGGAACATGCCCCAAGAAGTAAAATCAAGATGGGGGTAAGGCGTTTGACTAATTGCGGTTTCATTCTATCCCTTTCAACAGCTGTGACTGCTAACACTTACCATAATAGGCTTTTAAAGCTGAATGCTAGCTGAATATTTGCTTTTCTAATGCACAAATGTGGCTATCTTATGTATCCTACCACTTGTTTCACTTCGTTTAAGATTGGTTCTGCTATGGCGCGCGCGCGTTCAGCCCCAAAGCGTAAGATCTCATCAATATAGCTTGGGTCTGCTTGTAATTTAAGCATTTCTTCGGTGATGGGAGCTACTTTATCAACAATGATTTCTGTTAAAGCTTTTTTGAAGTCCCCAAAACCCTTGCCTTCAAACGATGTACAAACCTGATCACTGGTTTGCCCTGCAAGGGCTGCGAATATTGAGACTAGGTTTTGAGCTTCTGGTCTGCCCGCTAGCTCTTTGGCCGTCGCGGGTAATAATTCAGCGTCGGTTTTGGCTTTGCGGATTTTCTTCATCAACGTATCTGTGTCGTCATTAAGATTAATGCGGCTGTAGTGTGATGGGTCAGACTTTGACATTTTTTTCAAGCCGTCCCGCAGGCTCATAATTCGTGTGCCTTCGCCTTGAATAATCGGTTGAACATCAGGGAAAATATCGCATTCAAAATCATGATTAAATTTTTGAGCAATATCACGGGTTAACTCAAGATGTTGTTTTTGATCTTCGCCAACTGGAACATGCGTGGCTTTATAGAGTAAAATATCAGCCGCCATCAGATTTGGGTATACAAAAAGTCCTGTGGAGACTTGTTCGCTGTTTTTACCCGCTTTATCTTTGAACTGTGTCATGCGGTTCAACCAGCCAAGACGGGCAACACAGTTAAAAATCCATGCCAGTTCCGCATGGGCCGCGACTTGGCTTTGATTATACAAAATCGAAACTTTTGGATCGACACCGCTCGCGATATAAGCCGCAGCTGCCTCGCGCGTTGAGGCCGCCAAATCCGCGGGGTCTTGCCACTGTGTAATTGCATGCATATCCACCACACAGTAAAGACATTCGTATTCTTCTTGCAGCAGCACCCAGTTGCGAAAAGCGCCTAGATAATTGCCTAAGTGCATGTTACCGCTGGGCTGTGCACCTGAAAAAACTCTGTTTTTAAATCCGCCTGTCGACACGGTCTACTCCTGAAACGTAAAAGCGTTTATACTGTGAGGTGCTTATGGCAATGAAGCAGCATTTGGTCAAGGTTTTAGAACTTCAAGCGCCTGAGTTCCTTTAAAGTGACAGCTTTTAAGGCGATGGCTGCGACTGTATAAGATAAAACACCAACACAGACCAATCCTACAAGCGCGAAAACACGAACAAGGGTATCCTCAGCAAAATATACTCCCATATGGGATTGATAAGACCAAACAACACCCCCCATAATGATGCTAGAAAGTAAGATTTTAACACAGCGCCGCAGGGTATCAGTTTGCAGATAAAAATAGGCCCGGCGCTTTAACCCCACATACAGCATCAGAGCGTTCAACCAAGCAGCGACAGACGTTGCAAGGGCCAGACCAACATGGGCAAAATAGTGAATTAAAATAAGATTAAGCACTGTGTTGACAAGTAAGGAAATGACAGCGATTTTGACAGGTGTTTTAGTGTCTTTGCGTGCGAAATAGCCTGGTGCCAGCACTTTGATCAAAATATAGGCTGGCAGGCCGCAGGCATAAGCCATTAGGGCCGCTGCGGTTGCGTGTGTGTGTGCCGCTGTAAAAGCACCCCGTTCAAACAAACTTTGAATCAACAGGTCGGGAACAAGAATCAGGGCAGTTGCTGCGGGTACTGTTAGCATTAGGGCAATTTGCATGGCTTTATTTTGCTGCGTGATTGCCCCTTGCGTATCACCGCCCGCCAACAGGCGGCTTATACTAGGCAGTAGCACAGTACCAATAGCAACACCGATGACCCCAATGGGTAATTGGTTTAATCGGTCCCCATAAAATAACCAGGATACTGACCCTTCGGGTAAAAAGCGGGCAGCCAACAAAACATCAATGAGCAGATTTAATTGCAAAACACCTGCACCAAAAGCAGCAGGGCCTATGAGGCGCATTAAATTTCGTACATCTTTGCTTGGCTTGGGGATTGTTAGGCGCAAATTGATGCCAGCACGCACGCAAGCAATATACAGTAATAAAAGCTGCAGCCCCCCCGATACAGAGACACTGATCGCAACCGCGCGACCTGCTGTAAGGTCACTGTCCCTAAAGATGACCATGGCCATTATCATGCATATATTTAAAATAACGGGGGCAAAAGCTGCGGCTGCATATCGTTCGAAGGCATTTAAAATACCCGCCAGATACGTAACAAGACTGATAAGCAGCAGATACGGAAACGTATAGCGACCAAGCTCAACCACTAAGTCAAATTTTTGTTTATCACCATCAAAGCCACCTGTTAAGCCCCACATAACACTCACCATGCCGACTTCCATGATAATTAATAAAAGTACCAATGTCGGTAATAGCCATGCAAGAACATGCGCAGCAAAAGCTTCAGCCGCTTGTTTGCTCGTTGGGGTGATGTCTTTACCAAGAAGTTGGGCAAACATTGGCACAAAAGCAACGGCAAAAGCCCCTTCCCCAAACAAACGGCGAAAAAAGTTAGGGAGCTTAAAAGCGATAAAAAACGCATCCGCAATCATGCTGGCACCAAGCGTACCCGCCATAACAACATCGCGTACAAACCCAAAAACGCGGCTGAGTAAAGTGTAACTGCTAACCGTTGATATGCGCCTTAGTAAACCCATACTAAGACACTTTGGAGGCTTTTTTAGAGGTTTTTTTCTTATTCCCAGTTGCTATGTTTTTCGGGCTATTGCGGCGTTTATCTTCTGCTTCACCTAACGAGGCTTTTTCAAAAATTGGCTTACCATCGGCGGCTTTCAGCAGCTTGTTTTCAATGTTGCGTAAACGGATTTTGTTTTCAAGTTTATGCCCCATCAAGTCACGGACATAAAAAACATCGACCGCGCGTTCGCCGTATGTTGAAACATGGGCTGAAATGATCGAAAGTTTTAAGCCGTACAGGGCGTAGGCAAGATCATACAACAAGCCAGGCCTATCTTTGGCGTTTACTTCAATAACGGTTGAGCGATTGGATGCTTTGTTATCAACAAGAACAACAGGTTCAATTTTAAAACTATCCGATTTATCACCGAACAGTTTTTTTGTTTTCAAGCGTTCTTTCGGGCGCACATTACCGCTGAGTGTATCCAGAATAATGCCTTCTAAGTGTGCAAGGGATTGCTGACTATCAAAGGCGTGACCATCAAAATCTTGCACATTAAAATTATCGACTGCCATACCGTCGCTGCTGGTATGAATTTTAGCCCCCATAATCGATGCACCGCCAACCCCAAGCGCACCAACAATACGGGCAAACAGGCCTGGATGGTCTTCGGTATAGACACAAACATGAGTCATGTCCTTGAATTGTTCAACGTGTGCCGCTACACCTAAAAGGTCCTTCTTTTTGTCAGTTCTGTGAATTAACAGGGCATTTTCAAAAATTGTTTCAATATTTTCACCAATCCAATAGGGTTTTGGCATCCGCTTGCAAAACGCATTGATACGGGTCACAGGCCAAGGTTTTGTTTGATCAACCATGTGCGTGCGAAACAGTTTATGCTTTTCATTCACTCGTTCATTCAAGCCACTTGTGACATGCCCTACGTTCAAATATTCCGACGCAGCAGAATAAAGATCACGCAGTAATTGGCCTTTCCAACCGTTCCAAACTCCAGGTCCCACCGCGCGAATATCAACAACCGTCAACAAGCAAAGCAAACGTAAACGTTCAGGGCTTTTAACAATTTCAGAAAAATCCTGAATGGTTTTAAAATCGCTCAGGTCACGTTTGAAAGCTGTGTCGCTCATCAGTAAATGATAGCGCACCAACCATGCCACAGTTTCGGTTTCCGCAGGACTTAAACCCATGCGCGGACAAAGCTGTTTTGCCACATCAGCGCCAAGGACGCTATGATCACCGCCGCGACCTTTGGCAATATCGTGCAGTAAAATAGCAACATAAAGTACGCGGCGATTGATAATATTTCCCACGATACCCGCACACAAAGGGTGGTCTTTATCGAGTTCACGATTTTCAATTTTTTGACATAAGCCTACAGCGCGGATTGTGTGTTCATCGACGGTGTAATGATGGTACATATCATACTGCATTTGTGCTACAACACGGCCGAAATCAGGGATAAAACGCCCAAAGACGCCCGCTTCATTCATGCGGCGCAAGTTTATTTCACCTTCTTTCAAGCTACATAACACAGTCATAAAATCAGCGTTAGCTTCTGGATCTTCGCGGACATTATCCGTAATGCGACTTAGGTTATGTTTGATGTTGCGCAGTGTGACGGGATGAATGTCCAAGCCTGTTTTATCCGCAACCGCAAAAATTTTAATCATTCTTGACGGGTTAGTTTTAAAGTCATCTGGATCAAGAAGTGTAAGTCGTCCATCAGACGCCCCAAAGCCTTGTATTTTTTTAGTCCATTTCAAGCGGGCAAAAAAGGCAGGTTTTTGATGGCGTGCCTCCAGCACGGCGCAAAATATGCGGGTAAGATCACCCACTTGTTTTGCAACAATGAAATAATGCTTCATAAAGCGTTCAACGCCTGACAAGCCCGGGTGATCCTTATATTGTAATTGCTTGGACAAGATACGTTGCATATCAAATGTTAAGCGTTCTTCAGGCCGCCCTGCTAAAAAATGCAAAGCGACCCGTACGGTCCATAAAAAACTTTCTGCTTTACGAAACTGTCGGTATTCACCGACTTCCAGAATATTTTGCTCCAGCATTTCACTACGCAGCGTATCAGGGTACAGGTAACGGGCAATCCACCACATGGTTTGCAAATCACGCAAGCCGCCTTTGCCTTCTTTGATGTTGGGTTCAACGACATACCGGGTATCGCCTAATTTTTTATGACGTGCATCCCGCTCAGCTAGCTTTAATTCAACAAATTCTTTACCCGTAGTTGAAACGATACGGCGTATAAACTGGGTCGCGGCTGATTGATAAAGTGCGTGATCCCCACATAGATAACGCGACTCTAATAACGCTGTGCGGATTGTTAGGTCTTCTTTTGCCATACGGATGCAGTCTGCTGGTGTGCGCGTTGCATGCCCAACTTTTAGCCCTAAGTCCCACAAAACATACAGCATAAATTCAACGACATTTTCAGCCCACGGTGTTGATTTATAGGGCATTAAAAATAAAAGATCGACATCTGAAAATGGGGCCATTTCGCCGCGCCCATAACCACCTGTTGCGACCAGTGTCATGCGTTCAGCTTTGGTGGGGTTAGCAACAGGATAAATATGATGAGTGGCAAATTCATAAAGGGTTACCAAAATTTGATCGGTTAAATAGCTCAAACCCTTTGCTGCTGTACGACCATTTTCAGCGTCCTCAATAAACCGGCGTTTCACTTCATCCCAGCCCGTTTGGTA
>JABABO010000016.1 GCA_014238195.1 Kordiimonadaceae bacterium
GTGAAAGCTATATTTTGTTTGGTGGCTCAACTTTGACAGCGACACCCCCAACACTGTCGTTTGGCAGCGCCAACACCGTTACGATTGTAGAAAATAACACAGACATTATCCTTGATGTAGACGCTAAATTCAGTGACGAAGCCGTGTATGATGACGGGCTGACATACAGCCTTAGCGGCGATGACGCGGATGATTTCACTATTGACACAGATAGCGGTGAGTTGCGCTTTGCGAGCGCACCAGATTATGAATCTAATGATGATGCAAACGATAACGCAGTTTATCAAGTGACCGTAATAGCCGCCGATGTGCGCGGCCTAGCAGCCACCCAAGACCTAACGATTACGGTAACAGATGTCGAAGGCGATGAACCCATAACAGGCTATTCCCCGGTTTACGAGCTATCCGAAATCGTCAGCACACCAGGGGTTGGCCTTGTCCTGACGGGCGAGTTTGCGGATGATTTTGCGGGCCGGTCTGTCTCCAGCGCGGGGGATGTTAACGGCGATGGATGTGATGACATTATCATTGGCGCATCCGGCGCAAATGAAAGCTATGTGGTGTTTGGCAGCAGCGGGCTTGATGGTATCACATCGCTGGCCTTGTCCAGTCTTGATGGCAGTACTGGCTTTCAGCTGCTTGGTCCCAACAACGGTACAACTGGTAGGTCTGTCTCAAACGCTGGAGACATTAACGACGATGGTATTGATGATCTGATTATTGGTGCTCCAAATTTTTCTAACACTGCCGGTCGTGCTTATGTAGTGTTTGGGAATTCTGCTACGGGCGCCTTTGATTCACCGATAGACCTTGCAGCCCTAGACGGCAGCAATGGCTTTGCAATGAAGTCTGTCTCTGGTGCAAAATTAGGCTGGTCTGTCTCCAGCGCTGGCGATGTCAACGGTGATACCATTGATGATATTATCATCGGTGCAGTAGGCGCGCAAGCGACGAACAATCCAAGCGAATCAGGTCAAACCTTTGTTCTATATGGTAAGAATACTGACACTGATGGGGCGTTTGCCTCTCAGATTGACCTTGGTCTGCTTGACGGCAGCGATGGTTTTGTCATCAATGGAGTTGGCGAATCGGATGAGAGTGGCGCTTCTGTGTCTGGCGGGTTTGATATTGATAAGGATGGCTATGATGACATCATCATTGGGTCAGGTAAAGTAGGTTTTAACGGTTTATCGAATAATGGCGCAGCCTATGTGGTCTATGGTTTTGATAGTGACACGGTTTCAGGGGGAACAGCGACTTCTGTCATCGAACTCTCAAGCCTTGATGGCTATGATGGCTTTAGCATGTATGGTTTTGTTAATTCGGGTTATTCTGGTAACTCGGTTTCCAATGCTGGGGATGTCAACGGCGATGGTTATGATGATATTATCATTGCGGCGGATAAACAAAACCCCAATGGTGGCGACTCAGGTACAACCTATGTGATTTTTGGTAATGCCGATAGGGATGCTTTCGGTTCAGTCTTTGATCTAACCGGCTTGGATGGCAGTAATGGTTTTGTCATCAATGGCCTTGACGCGGGTGATGTAAGCGGCACTTCAGTCTCGGCAGCTGGGGATATCAACAATGATGGGTACGGCGATATTATCATTGGGGCAGAAGGGGCAAACAATGCTGCGGGTGAAACCTATGTAGTGTTTGGCAAGTCAGGTGGTTTTGCGTCTGTGCTGGAACTCAACAGCTTAACAGGCAGCAATGGCTTTAAACTGATGGGTATTGATGGGGGGGACCTCAGTGGCCGATCAGTCTCAGCAGCTGGGGATGTCAACGCTGATGGCTATGACGACTTGCTCGTCGGGGCATATAAGGCCAATCCAAATGGTACCAATTCAGGCGAGGCCTACATAATCTTTGGTGGGCCTAGTCTGACAACATTAGCGGCGCCTGAAGCAATCATTTTCAAGTCTTCTAGCACTATAACGGTAGAAGAACACACCCTTGATGCTATTGATATACAGGCTAGCTTCAATGCGTTGAGCAATGATGACTTTTTGACATACAGCCTCAGCGGTACTGACGCGGATGATTTCACCATTGTTGCGGATAGCGGCGAGCTGAGTTTTAACGACGTGCCAGACTTTGAAGCTCCAAAGGACGCTGGCCAAGATAATAACTATGATGTGATTGTAACAGCTTCCTCGACACTCACTGATGATACTCAAACTCAAGTCTTGCAAATCACTGTGAACGATCGCGAAGATGTTGTTTTCCATAATGCTAACGCTAAAGTGGTAAATGAAAATTTCACTGGCGATCTTTTGGATATACAGGCCAGCTTCGATGGTGGCAGCAACCATGTCAACCTGACATACAGCCTCATCGGCGATGACGCGGATGATTTCAACATTGATACGGATAGCGGCGAGCTGACATTTAAAAACGTACCAGATTATGAAAAACCAAGCGATGCTAATGGGAATAATATCTATGAAGTGACTGTAAAAGCATCCTCGACACTCACTACTGATTTTGCATATCAAACCGTGGAAATCACTGTGAAAGATGTTTATGCTGATGAGGTGACTGGTGTTGCAGCCTCCTACAACTTATCGGACTTTAATGGCGGCAATGGCTTTACGATAATTGGTGTTGATGGCGAAAGCGGTACTTCTGTATCCAGTGCTGGCGATATTAACGGTGATGGCATTGATGACATTATCATCGGGGCACCAGGTGAAAATGCGGCCTACGTGATTTTTGGTAGCAGCAATCCAGCTGCGTTTAATGCGTCGTTTAATCTTTCCAGCCTTGATGGCAGCGATGGCTTTAAACTGAGTGGCCTTTCTAAAACGGGTTATTCTGTATCAAGCGCAGGCGATGTTAACGGCGATACTATCGGTGATATTATCATTGGGGCACACTTTGCGGATGGTGAAGTGGGCGCAAGCTATGTCGTATTCGGTAACAGCACCCCAGGTGCGTTTAATGCGTCGTTTAATCTGTCCAACCTTGATGGCAGCGATGGTTTTAAACTGGTTGGCGGCGGCAGCGAAGAGCGAAGTGGTATTTCCGTATCTGGTGCTGGGGATATCGATGGTGATGGTTACGGCGATCTGATCATTGGCGCAGGAAAAATTTATGACAGCTATGTGGTGTTTGGGGCCGGCAGTTTTAGTGCTAACGCTAGCATCAATTTATCCAGTCTTGAGGGTAGCAATGGCTTTAAGCTGCTTAATGCTAACTCGGGCGAATTCACATCAGGGGTCAAATCTGTATCTGATGCAGGTGATATCAATGGTGATGGGTGTGATGATTTTATCATTGGGAATTATGGCACACATAAAGCTTTTGTTGTGTTTGGGGATACGGATGCTGACGCTTTCGGCACGTCTTTCGATGTTGCCAGTCTTGATGGTGCAAACGGCTTTGCCTTGAACGGCACGTCTGGTAGCCAAGCTGGTATTTCTGTCTCCAGCGCGGGGGATGTCAACGGCGATGGGTACAGTGATCTAATTATTGGGGCACACTTTTTAGATGAGGCCAGCAATATTAAAGTTGGTGAAAGCTATGTGGTTTATGGCAAGGATGGTGATTTTGCCGCTGCAATTACACTTTCTAATATGGCAGATGGCGATGGCTTTGTCATTAACGGTATTGATGCAAAGGACTATAGCGGTCGATCCGTGTCTGGCGTAGGCGATGTCAACGGCGATGGCTACGATGACCTAATCATTGGGGCGTGGGGTGCAAACGATGATACTGACAATTATAATTCTGCGGGGGAAAGCTATTTAATCTTTGGCGGTAGTGGCATAGCAAACTCAGTTAATCTCAGCAGTTTAGATGGGACGAACGGCTTTCTATTAAAGGGTATCCCAGAGGATGGCAAAAGCGGTTTCTCCGTGTCGGGCGCTGGGGATCTGAACGGTGATGGCTATGACGATCTGCTCATCGGCGCACCAGAGGCAAACGGTAAGGCAGGTGAAAGCTATGTGGTGTTTGGCGGCAATTTCCTTACCGGCAATCAGGTCCACACCTTAACGGGGACCATCACTGGTGCGGTTACCGAGGATGAAGACTTAGCCAAAATCGCAAATGGTGGCCTTGATGTTGTGGACCCAGAGGGTGTTTTAGACGCAGATTTCACATGGACGATTACCGACGGTCCTGACTATGGCACTGTTAGCGTTGATGGCAATGGGGATTGGACGTTTACCTTAGATAATGATTTGACTGCTGTTCAAGAACTTAGCGGCACTGACACCCTTGCAGACACCTTCACAGTCCGCGCTGCCGACAGTGACACTACCGACATTGTCTATAACGTTGAGCAAACCATCACCATCACGATCAATGGTAACGATGATGATCCCACTGTCGAAGGTACTTTCACGGGCACAGTGGTTGAAGATAGTGATTCAAACGGGACAGCGACAGGCACCATTACCATCAGCGACGTGGATCACGGCGAGGACCCTGCTTTTGTGGATACGACGGCCCCAGGAA
>JABABO010000015.1 GCA_014238195.1 Kordiimonadaceae bacterium
GAAAACGCACAAAATTCATACTTGAGCCGTAAGCTCATCGGATTGATCACGGCGGTAATTGTTTTTGTAGGACAAGCTAGCAGCGTTGCATTAGCCCAAACCCCCAATCCCAATAGTGCCGTTGAAGACAGTGCTGGTGCAATTCATTTTATACAAACCTTAAGCAAAGAAACAGCAGAAATTTTTTCTGATGCAACACTCTCTGGCGATGCCCGCGAACAAGCCTTCACAAGGGTATTTGAACAAGCCACTGATTTAGAGCTTCTATCAAAAGCAATTCTTGGCCGTCATTATCGCACTGCGTCAACCGAGCAACGCAAAAATTATATGGAAGCTATGAAAACTTTTCTGATCAGCGAACTGGATAAGAATATGGATCAGATCGGATTTAAAGAACTTGTTATCACAGGTACAACCCCTGCTTCGGGAAAGCGCGGTCATGTTTTTGTTCGCACGCAAGTGGACCGCGATGAAGGCCAGCCATTGCTTGCCGATTGGCGGGTGCGTAAACGCGGTGGCATCTTTCAAATTGTAAACTTAGAAATCGAGGGTATTAACTTATTAATTACCAACCGTGAGCTTTTTTCATCACGGATCAGAGACATCGGCCTTGATGGCTTAATTAAGGAACTGCGGACCAGTGCGTCAGGGCAATAGACAGAACACATAAGAAGTTTAGTAAATCTAAGAATACCGAAAGCGAAAGCCAATTGAAAATAGAGCGAGACCAATAAATAATGAGATCATTATTTATTGATAAGTCGAACCGACACAAAGACTTATAGCCATTTGTGGTGATCAATATTCACTGCATTTGGCTATAGCTTAAATCAGCGTGCTATCGTTTCAACACTACAGTCGAGACCTAGGCTGCCCGCCGTGTTATAAAGGGCTGCTTCTAACTGCTTAAAACGGTCGCTTCCCGCACTAATTGCGAAGCGTGTACGGTAGTCCATACCCTCTGATTTTTCGATTCGCCGACTGTTCATACGCACAATATTGGCTTGATAGTCCCCAAGCACATCGCTGATATGGGCAATAAGGCCTGGCCTGTCGCCGCCTGTCACTTCAACGATGTGCGTGATAGAACCACTATCCCCGCGTAACAATTGATAGGGAAAAAGTGAAATATTTATCGTTGCTCCATTAAGTTCAGGCTGCGACGCAAGGTCTAATTTAATCGCTTCCAAATTAATTTCTATTTCATATTCCGCGATGCAGGTCAGTTCAAACCCTCCCCCGAGAACAGCATAAGCAGTATCAGCTAGATTAGCGCCTGTATCAAACAAATAGCCTGTTACACTTGAAACAAGACCCACTTTGTCAAGTCCTGTAATCGAAATTAAAACGGCGGTTGTTTGTTGCATATTAACTTTCCTCCTACTTATAGCCAAATGTTGTGTATTTTGATCCCCTCATTTGGCTATAAATCTTTGTTACGGTTCGACTTATTAATGAATAATAATATCATTATTCATTGGTCTCGCTTTTATGACGGTTCGACTTATTAATGAATAATGATCTCATTATTCATTGGTCTCGCTTTATGCCAAAGCTCAACCAACATAAAAGGCTGGTGTTTCTCTATCAGTTTGATTAATAAACATACGAGATACAACATATATTTTTACACGCTATTTTATAGGACATGTAGCATGACTGAAACACAGCATCTATATTTGGTTTTTGGCGGAGTTGTCACCGACCCCCAGACACTTAACTTTGCCGACCTTAAAAAAGTCGATACTATTGGTATTTTTGGGACATATGAAGAAGCGGAAGCCGCGTGGCGCGGGGCTTCAATGGCATCCATCGACGACGCCATGAGCAAATATGCAATCGTACACCTGCATAAGCTATTAACACCAGAAGAATAAGCAATTCAAATTATCAAGCGTATTTCCATATTATGTCGCACAGTCACTCATCGCTGAGCGAAATACCGCGCGACACTGGTTTTAATTAGGTTATGGGATAAATCATAGCCGCTTAAACGATCCTTCAAAAAATGAACGCCCGATAGTCGATCATTTGGTTTTTTGATTGATAATAAGTGCAATGCTATCCTCTGCATTGCATGGTGATTCGTCTTCATTTCAATAATCTCTTTGTTATTTGTCTATTTTAATAAAAGGATTCTACTGTTTTTTTGCGTCATTTTCATGACACGAGCCTAAAGTACCTAGGAATAGAGAAATAAGGCTAAAGACGACTTAAACTTGAATATCCAGAACTTACAAAACAATATCTTAGCTTATAAGGGTCACTAAGCATTAACTTTGAAGTATAACAGCTAGGTCTCTAACCATAGGAGTTGACAAAACAATCAATGCTGCTTATCTCATATCACAAATACTAGGAACGATGACAATCTTAGTTGCAGGAGATTTTATATAATGGATACTCATCCGCAAATCACCAAGAAGGCACTTTTTTCAATTGGCCAAGTCGTTAAGCATCGTGTCTTTTCCTTTCGTGGTGTAATTTTTGATGTAGATCCAGAATTTGCGAATAGCGAAGAATGGTGGGAATCAATTCCGTTAGAAATCCGACCTGAAAAAGAACAACCCTTTTATCATTTATTGGCTGAGAATGATGACTCTAGCTACAAGGCCTATGTGTCACAACAAAATTTAGTGCCAGACAATAGTGATGACCCTATCGAGCACCCTGATGTAACCGAACTATTTGACGATCTGAGCGAAGGTCAATATAATATCAAAGCGATTGCCAAGCATTAGGGTGAATTACCGCATTATTTGACTATCACTTTTGGCTCATGCGTGATTTTGCATTTCACGGACCGCGCGATGAAGCACAGCCCGCTGACATCGCCGTGCAAAGCCATTGCCCGATCAAGTTTATCGGCTTCCTTGATCACAACATGGGGCCGTAAGCACACTTCAGAAAATTCACCTGAACCGTCCTTATTTTCAATCATGACACCCACAGTTTCATCATGATATGCCACGACTGTAATCCCGTTTACGGTACATAAATGCAAGTACCAAAGCATATGACACGACGCGACAGAGGCCACAAATAAATCTTCAGGATTATGTTTCATAACGTCACCGCGAAACGCTGGGTCTGAAGACCCATGAATCACCGGCTTATCTGCTATGCTTAAGGTGTAAGACCGATCATAACCCGTATAGCTTTTGGTGCCTGTACCCGAGTTACCTGTCCAGTCCAACCTGACATCATATTTATGATTTTTAACGACGGTTTTGATCCTATACTGTGGCTCTATACTGTGACTTTAATTTCAAAATGCTTCGGTGTAATGCCGCGCATTGCCTGCGTTTGAATATGGTCAACCTCTGCAGCGCTTGGGCCAAAATAGCACGCCTTGACCAGCGCTTCAACATCACCCACTGCCCCAACAAACAACGCTTCGACCGAACCGTCTAAGCGGTTGCGCACCCAACCATGAATGCCCAGTGCGTCGGCCTGCTCTTTTGCCCAACCACGATACCAAACACCTTGGACATTGCCGTATATCCGTGCCTTAATGGCAATCCTATCAGTCTCGGTGCTGTGTTTATCGCTTGCCATGCGTCTGCCTATTGTGCCTTATGGGGTTTCTTCAAATTCCATAATAATCTCATCAACGGCTAGGCTGTCACCTGCTTTTGCGCCAACAGCTTTCACAGTTGCATCTTTTTCAGCGCGTAAGATATTTTCCATTTTCATTGCTTCAACAACCGCAAGTGCCTGACCCGCTTTCACAGTATCCCCAACCCCAACCGCCACCGATACAATCAGCCCAGGCATGGGACACAGCAAGTAATTCGACATATCAGCCGCTACTTTTTCAGGCATCAAGCGATAAAGTGCGGCACCCCGCTCGCTTTGAATGCGGACATCCGCGCTCACCCCATCATTGGTTAAACGGTAGCCTATGGGGGCGCGGTCGATTTCAATTGCGACTTTTTCATCATTAATAAGCGCTTTAAAAACAGGGTCACCAGGCATCCAGTCGCTCATCACTTTGTAACGTTTTTGCCCGATAGCAACTTCGGCATAGTCTTCAAGCGGTACAATCCGCGCGTCCACAGCACTATCGCCGATCGACACGACCCAAGACCTGTCTTGCGGCGGTGTCAGTTCAGTAATTTTACCTGGTATTTGCGATTCCCTTGATTTTTCAACCGCATTCATAAAAGCAGCAGCAACCGTAAACAATGTTTGGATACGCGGTGTTAAGGCCCCGCCCATAAAACCTTCTGGATATTCTTCGGCGATGAAATTTGTCGTCATATCGCCAGCGGCAAAACGCGGATGCGCGACGAGCGCTGAAAGAAACGGAATATTATGACTGATCCCGCGAATATAATATTCATCCAAAGCCATCCGCTGTTTGGCAATGGCACTGCCGCGCGTCTCACCGTACGTAACAAGTTTGGCAATCATTGGGTCATAAAACATGGATATTTCTGCGCCTTCAAAAACGCCTGTGTCAACACGAACGCCGTCCGCCTGTGCAGGTGGGATGTAACGTGACAATCGCCCAATGGACGGTAAAAATTCACGGAATGGATCTTCGGCGTAAACCCGCGTTTCCATCGCCCAGCCTGTCAGCGTAACATCAGCCTGGGTGATTGCGAGTTTTTCGCCCGTAGCAACCCGCAACATTTGCTCCACCAAATCAATGCCTGTGATTTCTTCTGTGACAGGATGTTCGACTTGCAAACGGGTGTTCATTTCAAGGAAGTAAAAGTTTTTGTTTTTATCGACGATAAATTCCACCGTTCCTGCACTGCAATAATCAACAGCCTTTGCCAGCGCTACCGATTCTTCACCCATGGCTTTGCGTGTAGCAGCATCCAAAAATGGGCTGGGGGCTTCCTCCACAACTTTTTGATGACGGCGCTGGATCGAGCATTCCCGCTCCCCCAAATAAATTACATTGCCGTGTTTATCACCCAGCACCTGAATTTCAATATGGCGAGGTTCTTCAACAAATTTTTCAATAAACACCCGGTCATCACCAAAACTATTACGGGCCTCATTTTGGGCTGACAAATAGCCTTCATGGGCTTCCCGGTCACTATAAGCAATCCGCATTCCCTTGCCGCCGCCACCCGCCGTGGCTTTTAACATCACAGGATAACCGATTTGGCCTGATATTTTTACGGCTTCCTCAGCGTTCTTGATAATCTCCATATGGCCAGGGACCGTTGAAACACCCGCCTTTGCTGCAAGCTCCTTAGATGTGATTTTATCGCCCATCGCCCTAATGGCTCGTGGGTCAGGGCCTATGAATGCAAGTCCTGCTGCTTGAACTGCCTCAACAAAATCAGCACGTTCGGATAGAAAACCATAACCAGGATGAATGGCCTCGGCCCCTGATTGCTTGGCAGCCGCCAAGATTTTATGCGCCACCAAATAACTTTCCGCCGCCGCAGCAGCACCAATGAATATGGCTTCATCCGCCATTTCAACATGCAAGGCATCTGTGTCAGCCTCGCTATAGACTGCAACGGTTTTTATACCCATTTTACGGGCGGTTTTTATCACACGGCAAGCAATCTCACCGCGGTTTGCTATCAGGATTTTACTGAACATAAGTCGACCTTCTTACTTAGAATTTGTTGTCGTGTCTTTTGATGCCGCACTGTGCGATGCCTTCTTTTTCTTGCGCCAGAAGGCAAAGTGTCTGATGGCTGCGCGGCCTGTCGTGAAATACCAAATAACCACAACGGCAAGTGCGCCAAGTCCAAAATAAAATTCGCCGCTATCGCCAGCAAAAACCGCAGCCCCAACAGCAAAACCAATCGCTAAACCACCGATAAAGGCAAAGCTTGCAATGCTTTTAACCTCAGATTTACGGGCGTTATCTGCGATATGGGCTGCGTCTTTTGGTAAAGGTCTAGCCATAATCACCCCCTACCCCACGCATATTTAAAGCGGGATATTGTCATGCTTTTTCCAAGGGTTTTCTAATTGCTTATTTGCCAATTTCTTCAAGCCCAAAATAACACGGCGGCGGGTGCTGTGCGGCATGATCACTTCGTCGATAAAACCGCGCTGGGCCGCAACAAACGGGTTGGCAAACAAATCTTCATAATTTTTAGTGTGCTCTGCCAATTTTTCAGGATTGTCTTTGTCTTTGCGGTATAAAATCTCCACCGCGCCTTTGGCACCCATCACAGCGATTTCAGCTGTGGGCCAAGCATAATTTAAATCACCGCGCAAATGTTTGGACGCCATAACATCATAAGCCCCCCCGTAGGCTTTGCGGGTAATGATGGTAATTTTTGGCACTGTTGCTTCGCCGTAAGCAAATAACAGCTTCGCCCCATGCTTGATAATGCCATTATATTCTTGGCTGGTCCCTGGCAAGAAACCAGGCACATCCACCAAAGTAATAATTGGGATATTAAAGCAATCACAAAAACGCACGAAACGCGCCGCTTTTTTGCTACTGTTGATGTCCAAGCACCCAGCCAGCACCATCGGCTGGTTCGCAACAATCCCAACAGTCTCCCCGTCCATACGACCAAAACCGATAAGGATATTGCCAGCGTGTCGCGGTTGCAATTCAAAAAAATCGCCTTCATCAACCATTTTGCTGATAACTTCGTGCATATCATAGGGTTTGTTAGGGTTTGACGGGATGACGTTATCCAGCGAATTTTCGATGCGGGCAGGTTTGTCAAATGTCGGGCGGCGGGGGGCATCTTCTTGATTACTAAGGGGTAAGAAATCCATAAAACGCCGTAACTGCGCCAGCGCTTCCACATCATTGGCGAATGATTTATCAGCGACACCGGACCGTGTGGTATGCGTTGATGCACCACCCAATTCTTCTTGGCTGACAACTTCGTTCGTCACTGTTTTTACGACATCAGGGCCTGTCACAAACATATAGCTGGTGTCTTCAACCATAAAAATAAAGTCCGTGATTGCAGGACTGTAAACAGCCCCGCCAGCACACGGCCCCATGATCATTGAAATTTGTGGGACAACCCCGCTTGCAAGGACATTTTTTTGGAAAACATCAGCGTAACCACCAAGTGCTGCTACCCCTTCTTGGATACGCGCACCACCGCTGTCGTTCAGGCCGATAACAGGCGCACCCACTTTCATCGCCATATCCATCACTTTAATGATTTTTTGTGCGTGTGTCGCCGACAGTGACCCCCCAAATACCGTGAAGTCCTGGCTGTAAACATACACAAGCCGCCCATTAATGGTACCAGAACCCGTTACAACACCGTCCCCAGCGATTTTAGTTTTTTCCATGCCAAAATCAGCACAGCGATGCTCAACAAACATATCATATTCTTCAAAGCAACCTTCATCCAGTAACAACTCGATACGTTCCCGCGCGGTTAATTTACCACGGGTATGCTGGGCATCAATGCGCTTTTGACCGCCGCCTAAGCGTGCTTCTGCACGTTTTTCATCCAATAATTCTAGGATTTCTTTCATTGCCGTACCCCAGTCCCCTTATCAGCTGCTTAATAAGTCCAGCTTATTTTGCTAAGATTAGTTTTATTTGACTTTGTATCAAAATATTCATAGATGCAATTATGATCTTACAAGATTTAAAAATTCATGCGCATGAGTGGCTTCACCGAGCAAATTATCTAACCGCACTTGCGCCTCATGGTCCATACCCCAAAGCTCAGCTTGGTATGTTTCATCAATGATAGCAGCACGCCAAATTTCATCAAGTGTTGTAAAAGCCGATGCACAAGCAAGTCCTAAAATTAAAGAACCAAAGGCAGTGGTTAGACCGTGCAGTGCGGTTAATTCAAAACTGTCGTGCGCTTCAACGGCAAACGCTAGGGATGTCAGGGCTTCACGGCTTTGCTCAATCGGCATTACGCCCGATGTGATAGCCATATCAGCCCCCAATTCTGATTTAGCCCACATTAAGTACGGCGACCATAGTGCATTCTGGCGCTCCTGCAATGGGCGCTGGGATGCTTCCCGGTAACACAGCATGTCCGACCGGGCAAATCCAGCCATATCCTGAAGGATTGCTTGGCGCCGCCCCTGAACACGGTCAAGCGCAGTATTAGCCAGCTGTGTCAAAGGCATCGTCTGTGGGCGAATGTCTTCCCCTTGTCCGTCCCATTCAGCAGCAATCGCATCTGCAAGGGCTTTGGTAGGCACTATTAACATCACTTTAGCAGGGGTTTTGACCGCCCGCCCATCTAGGACAACAGAAAAGCCATCATCTGCCATATCAATCGATACCGTTTTATAAAAACGTTTCACTATTGGGCATCCTTGGGCTCAGTTTTTTTTGAATTTTGACACTTGGGCTTCTCGGCGTCCTTCTGTGCACTTAATTCCCCTGAAGCAGCCATTTCACGAGTGATTGCAGCCATATTTTTACGCTCCGCCCTTGCAGTTTTACGACGGCTATTCATGCGCTTGGTATCAGTGCCGGTCTCAGTTTTGAAAGCGCCTGTATAATGATAACCTTCGTTAACTTTGCGTGATGGATTGCGGATTACGATATCATAGCCCAGCAAACGGTTCCCCACACGCGGCACACGGTAA
>JABABO010000013.1 GCA_014238195.1 Kordiimonadaceae bacterium
CCATATGTTCCCAAGTCCAAGCCGAAGATTTATAGTAATCTTGGAACGTGTTCAGCGTAACTACGAGGGGGCCTTGATTACCGCTCGGTCGTAATCGTGTATCGACTTCAAATAAACGCCCTTCGGGGGTCAGTGCCGTTATTGCAGTGATAATATTTTGACCTAGCCGAGAGAAATACTGGCTTGGAGGCAAGGGCTTTTTGCCATTAGAGTGACTATGCATATCCACGCAGTCATATAAAAACACGATATCCAGATCAGATGTATGCGTGAGTTCATATCCGCCGTATTTACCCATAGCTAGAATGGCAATTCCACCATCAGGGAAACTCCCATGACGACGGGCGAATTCTTTGGTGGTTTCTGGCACTAAGCATTGGATAGAAACGTCGGCAAGACGGGTCATTGCTTCGCCGCATTCACTGACGCTTGCGATAGATTCGAGTAAGTGCACGCCTATGCGAAATTTATAATCAGAAACAAAATGGCGGACACTCGCCAAAACATCTTGATAGTCTTCAGCACGCGCAAAAACATTCCTTAAATCAGTTGCTAGGGTATCTAGGTCCTCCACAGGGGCATAAAATCCAGGTTCTAAGACATTTTCCCATAAATCCGGCGACTTAGAGAGCGTATCTGCAAGAGCTGGTGCCAGTCCCATTATGCGCGCTAACAGTTTGAATAAATTGGGATTGGCTTGCAGCATTGAAAAAAGCTGAACACCCGCAGGTAATTTTGATAAAAAACTATCAAATTTCATGAGCGCTTCATCTGGTTTATCCATATCAGCAAAGGCTTTTAACAGTGTGGGCAACATGGAATCTAAAAGGCCCTTGGCGCGCTTCGTGCGCAGCGCACGGTATCGACCACGTCGCCATCCTTCAATAAGTGTTCGTATGCTGCCCGCATTTTGAAAGCCAAGCGATGTGAGAGTTGTAAGAAGTTCGCTTTCTTGAAATCCACTCGCTAACCCGCTTTCTACATCGGGTAGCAAGCTATCATAATGTATTTTAACAATCTGCGCATGGTGACTAATGATGCTTTTTAAGTCCTCAATTCGTTCAAACCCCATAAAATTAGCGATGCGATGTAGGGCTATTTGATCGGTTGGCAGGGTGTGAGTTTGTTCATCATTTATCATTTGTAAACGGTGTTCTAAGGTGCGCCAAAATTCATAAGCTTTGTCTAGGTCATTTAAGGTTTTGCTATCTATTAACCCTTCGATCACCATGTTTTCTAGGGCCTGAATAGTTTGCTTTACTTGTAAGCTAGGATGTCGTCCCCCGAATAATAATTGGTTGACTTGGGCAAAAAATTCTATTTCGCGAATGCCGCCTTGGCCAAGTTTTACATCGAAGCCTTCGAATGTTATTTCATTTTGCCCATAGTGACGGTTGATTTGATTTTTTATTGCTGCGATGTCTTTTAGGGCAGCATAGTCCATACTGCGCCGCCAAACCCATTGGTTTATCATTTTCATAAACGTGTCACCCGCCGTAAAATCACCTGCAATAATGCGGGCTTTAATCATTGCGGAACGCTCCCAGTTTACGGCCATTGCATGATAGTAATTTTCGGCGGCACTCACATTTATGGCAATAGGTGTGGCCCCAGGGTCGGGCCGTAATCTTAAATCAGTGCGAAAAACATAACCATGCATGGTACGCTGATCCAAGATTTGCACAAGCTTTTGAGTAATTTTAATATAGCACTCAGACAGGCTACCACGCCCAAGATATTCCGTTCTATCAGGGTCGAAAAAAATTATTAAATCAATATCCGAAGAGTAATTCAATTCTGCCGCCCCGTGCTTTCCCATGCCAAGGACAAAATACCCTGATTTTTGGGTGAGTGCATTGGTCACAGGTTCAGGCGCACCGTTAGGCCAAGGAATATCACCCTTGGTCATTGCTTCATGCATCAGGTGGCTAAGGGCAACAGTCACAGCATAATCAGCAAATTTTGTGAGCGCGTGCGTGACATCATAAAGCGACCACCAACCAGCAATATCAGCCACAGCAGTCAGTAAAGCAATTTCAGACTTTGCGATACGCAGCAAGTGCATCAGGTCTTCGGTTTTCTCACCAATGGGACGCGGTGCTGATAATGCATCGATAATTTGGTTGAAGTGTTCAGATGGATTACCACGCAATATACGCGCCGTAAATTCAGGCATACGTGTTGCACTTTGTGCAAGGTAAGGACTATTGCCAAAGATCGCGTCGGATAAAAGGCGCGCACTTGGGGCGCTTCGGTCATTTTTAAAATAACTTTCTAGATCTGCCCAAATTTCGACAGCTTTATCCTTATCGTAAGCAATGGGTAGAAGCTGTGTCGTAAAACCAGTCATGTTTTACTCATAAATAAAAAGTCCTACATATTCTAGCAACGTTCGAATTCAACTAACTTCTGAAAAGGATGCCCGTAGTCGTGAATATGTTTCATTTTAAATCCTGTATTGAACTGTTGTAAATTTTTTATTGTGTTTGCGGTATAATGGTAAGGATCTTTTATGGAATATGAAGCTAATTGTGTTCCAAGTTTTTTCAAATAACTCCAATCGTATGCATAGGTATCTTCATCTGTTGGAAGTACAATCATAGAGCTAAAATATTTTGCACCGATGGGCATTTTGGGACTTAAGTTATGTAAGCAGAGAGTAATAGAGTTAATCGTTAAATGAGAGAAGAGCGAGTTAGAAAATGCATAGTCTACCTCCCCATCTTCAATTACATTGAAGTCGAAATTAGTTGAAACGAATCCAACTATATTACTTATGTCAACGCCTGAAGCATCAAGCCTTTTTAGGCCAGATAAGATAGATGGTTTACTTAGGTCTTGGACATAAAACTTTTTGGGGACACCTATTTCATTTAATTTTTCACCAAGAACTATATCGCCGGCACCAATATCCAAAAACACTTTACCAGTTAAGTCTCCGCAATGTTTCTTTATCGCTGGAACTTGATAATTTGTGAGAAAAGCTCTATATTTATCGTTAGTAATTCGTGGTACTTTACCATAGTTGTTTTCTGTATAATTTTCAGTCGGTTTCATGTCAGTCATAATTATTATACCTATTATTTAAAATAAAACCCTTTGGTTGTCTATAAGCAAAAAATCGTTATAATGATAATGGCATGTCAAACAGGTTTACTAAAGGGTTGTGACCATGCATATAGTTTGACTAGAAAAGGGATAAAAGCAAGTGCTTTGAATCCTAGCAAGGAGTTCCATATGCTACAGGCAAAACATACATGTTGCAAACTTACATAGGAAGGCTGATTTGATAAAATCAATATCAGGCAAGATTTTAGTGCTGTGCACGTGGCTAGCAACGATGGTGTTATTGCTTGTGTGTGGCCTTGCAATTCGGCTTTTTATCGCTCCTATTGATCTTGGTTTTGCACAGAACACAATTATTTTTCAAACAAATACTTTATTACCAGGATGGCGGATTGAGTATGAAAACGCCTCTGCGGGTTGGGACTGGCGGTCCGTTAGACCTTGGGTTGCGCTGAATGGTGTGACGCTGATTGATCGTCGAAACCGTCTAAAAGCGCAAATTCCAGCTATTCATGTTGGTCTTTCAAGGTCCTCACTGTATGGACAGTTTGGACTGTCGACAATTAATGTTGAAAATGCACATGTTTTGGTTTCAAACCTTGGTGCTTTCTCGGATGCAACGGACCCGAGTGGGGCTGAGGGTGGTGGTGTTTTCCGTGCGAGCGGTGTCCCTAGCCCAGCCTTTGCCAAACCAGTGACCGAAGCCTTTAATCGTTTTGGCGTAAGATTGTTACAGTCGTCATCTAAGATTGATCGAATTTGGTTTCAAAATAGCAACGTAGAAATTGTGCGGGGTCAAAATTTGCCTTCGACACACTTTTCAATGCCCAGCTTGATGATTAGTCATGAGAATCAAGTCTTCAATTTACAGGCAAATGCTGACATTAGTTTTGCCACAATACCAACAAGTTTAACGGTTGAGGGAACGGCGGCACCCTTTGCAGGTGATATTGCGCTTAATGTTAGTTTTAGCGATTTTATACCTGCAGCAATTGCAGGAGGTTTAAATTTACCTGAATTTGTTTCCTATATCCATGTGCCAGTTTCTATGCAGGCTAAACTGCGATCTAAAACGGGTGTTGGCCTAGTGGGGGCTGATCTGTGGCTTGTGCTTGATCGTGGATATCTTGATCATAAAACAGCTTATAAACAGCCAGCACCGATTGCATCGGGTATTATAGCGGCCCATTATGAGCCAGAGGTTGATTTATTTTCAATTGACCAGATTGAAATTTCCACCGGTGACCGATTGATCACTGGAGATGCGTTTCTATACTGGAGTAAAAACAGTGAGAAGCCTGGCGTACGGGCAACAATTCGCACCCCAGAACTGACTGTCGATGAAGTAAAGGCATATTGGCCGCAGCTTTACCACGAAGATGGCAAGCCACGCGGTGCACGGGCTTGGGTTGCACAAAATATGATTGATGGTCTGACAGAAAATATACAATTCGATGTCGCCATAGCCCCAGATGGTAAAGGTGAATTTGATGAAGATAGTCCAATACGTTTGACATTTGATGCCTTAGACGTGGCAACCAATTATGTTCAGGATATGCCAACGATCGAGCATGTATACGGTAAAACGATCTTACTACAAGATAGCCTTGATATACGGGTGGACCGTGCGGAAACATTTGGTATGCCTGTCGCACGCGCGCGTGTTTTGCTCAGCCGTTTACTCAGCAAAGAGGAAAGGCAAGGCCAATTTGATATGCAGATTAAGGCCCCACTTAATCAAATGCTGAAATCAATCGACCATGCACCCGTCAATATCGGGGAGAAAATCCAACTTGATCTGGACCGTTTTAGTGGTGAGGCTGATGCTTTGATCTCGGTTATCGTACCTTTGCAAAAAAACTTACACCCGAATGATGTGAAATTTGATGTAAAAGCGCACATTAGCGATGGTGGCTTAAGTGATATTCTAGACGGTGAAGGTCTTACACGCGGGGACATGTTTATGCATGTGCATAATGATGGTTTAACTGCAACGGGTTCAGCGGCACTGAACGGTGTGTTTGTTGATGATGTTACAATTGAAGAAAATTTTACCACGGGACGCGAAAGTGCAACAGCAGATACGACTAAAGTTGTTGCCAAAGGTCGTGTCGACGAAGTGGGATTACAAGCTTTGAAGGTTGATCTTGCTGATTACTTAGATGGGGAATTGGATTTTGCAGCTACACTGACAGGCAGAGCCTTTAAATTCACCGATATTAAGATTAATGCTGATGCATCGGGCGACATATTAGAAGTGCCACAAGTGGGATATAAGCAGCCGTCTGGTGCGCAGTCAAACATACAAGCCCATGTTCATTTTTCAGACAATAAAGACATTGAAATCAATGATTTTTCAATTGAAGGCGATGATGTGAATGCAAATGGTTCGTTGAAGTGGAGCACAAATGATCAGAACGACAGAGTCTTTAAGGCGGATATCAATGCCCAAAAGCTTGGCTTAAACCGTGCAAAAACCAATATTGAAGGGGTAATAGGCCAGCATTTGGATATTAGGGTTGATGCAAACACATTGGATTTAGTATCTATTTTAAACGATGATGAAAACAGTGACGGTCAAAGTACTGGTAGTGTTAATCTGCAAGTTGAGGCTGACGAAATACTGTTAATGAACGGTGAAAAACTTTTAAGTGCGGAAATGGATGCTGTTTTTATATCTGGTGCGCCTAGCGAGGTGGCGCTAAGTGGTTTTATGGCAGGCGAAAAGGGGTTAGTAAATCTTCGCATTGACCCCGCACCTGAAGGGGAGGTTTTGCATCCGCTTTCGATAACGGCACAGGACGGTGGTGCCTTAATCCGAGGTATGGGTTTCTTCGCACATTTAAATGGTGGTGCGCTTCAACTGAATGGCCAAACGAGCGGTTGGGGTAAGCAGTTGATGATAGACGCTGAGGCTAATTTCGGTAAATCTGAGCTTGTACCCCTTAAGCTTTTGCCTACCAATATTGATAAAGGCGGCATAGAAGGTATAGACCAATATCTTGAAGATAAGCCCATGAAGTTAAATATTGTGAAAATTCCGTTTGTTTATGACAAAGGCTTGCTGGATATCACATCTATGAAAG
>JABABO010000286.1 GCA_014238195.1 Kordiimonadaceae bacterium
AAAAAGGCTATAAAATCTGCATTGCAGATATTCAGCCTTTTAATTTCCTGTGGTTTAATCATAGCGCACTAACGTGTGACTTTTTAAAACTGCATGTGCCATCGGCTGGTCAAGCCCATCACCTAAGTGCCTATAGTGTACAAATTCGTACAGCTGTAAAACGCTTTGGCAATGCTTCAGTTATTCTAAGCGGTGTTGACACAAAAAGTTTACTGGAAACGGGTAAAGAAATGGGGATTTCCCTTTTTCAGGGGTCTGCGGTTTCACAAGCCGAACAAACGAGCTAGAATTATCCTTCATTTTTATTGGGGCTGAATTTCAAATGGCAAACGCCTCGCCCAGCATTTTCACTGATCAGCATTTTCACTGAGTATTTTCGTTTTGGGGCAGTCTGAACATCTGGCCAGGATAAATCAAATCTGGATCGACGATCTGCTCGCTATTTTCACGGAAAATCAACGTATAACGCACCCCTGAGCCATACAGCTGCCGCGCGATTTCCCACAGAGTATTGCCAGGTCGCACCATAACGCCGCTAGCTGCTTTCGTTGGGTCAATGGCTTTACCCGTTTCAAAAGGCTGTTCGATCCGCAGCTGCACTTGGCCCTCGCCTACCGTTTGATCAACACGAATCATATGTTGGCCTGTCTCAATGATGTTTTTCATCTCGATGACCCAGCGCCCATTATCATCGGCCCTTACGCTGCCTTGAAAACTACCATCCATATACAGCCGAACATCCACACGCGGAAGTGACCGACCAGAAAGGACAGGCAAGCCCCCATCACCGTAATCAACAGTTTCAACGGCTAAGCTTTCACCAACCTCAGAAAATGCTGCGACCCCAGGCTTTTGCATAACGCGGCTCGCCCCGCTGCCATCTTTTGGGGATAAAACAGCAACGACACCATTTTCGCGCTCTTCCATAAAGCGTTCGCTATCACGCTCTGGCACCGAAACCACAACAACATCAGACGCTTCAGCGACCACTTCGCCCAAGGTGTCGCGTGCTTTAAGGTTCAGTTCCACAGAACCTGCCTCAAGCGGTTGATCAAGAATAATCACCCATTCGCCGTTTTCGTCGGCTGTTTCTTTGGAAAGCAGTTGACCATTGGCATATAATTCGACAACCGCGCCCGGTGACATTCGGCCCGCAATAACACCCGTACCACCGCGCGATATGCGGACAAGATCAAACGCTGGCAGTGTGTCAGCCGCCTTTTCATCCTTTGGGGTTTGCTGTTCATTTGTTTCAGACACGTCCGTTTCGCTCGCAGGTTTAGGGGTATCATCGCCGCCCGTTAGGGCAAACACAAGCGCTAACAGAACCACAGCAGCCACCCCAAACAGGGCAGCTTTAGGCACTGGAAAGCCTAAGTTCAAACGGTTGTCTTCGTTACCCATACATACAAACCTTCCTGTAGGGCTAAGGCCTAGCCATATCAAGCATAGCTAGTATTGAAAAGATTATTTTCATTAAACATGTCAAAAGAATGACATTCAAGGAAATATCACACAACATCAGGGAAAACGCTTATTGTTATAGGGGATGAGTACCGCCCAAAACGCAAAATCAACAGAAAAGGTGAAAAAGTCACCACTGCCCCCTTCAACTTCTGAAAAACTAATGCTAGGGTGCCTGCATTCATTGATATGATTCCTTTGAATGAATAGTGTGTTGAAGCTTATGTTTTGAATATCAACACGCTATTTGGTTCAAATTTCTCTGGCATATCAAATTTCTCTGGCATAATAGGCCTATAAAGACTTTGAGGGACACATGAGCAAAATTAAAGTAAAAAACCCAATTGTTGAGATTGACGGCGATGAAATGACCCGCATCATTTGGCAATGGATCCGCGAACGTTTAATACAGCCATATCTGGACGTAGATT
>JABABO010000131.1 GCA_014238195.1 Kordiimonadaceae bacterium
GAGGTTCTAATATTAATTTGCATTTTGAAGCTCATCATACTTTTTCAATAGATTACTCGGCTCAACACTGACAAACTCGGACGCATCGACATCAACATTATCAATCAAATAAGCTTTGCTAATTTTGTCTTTCATGAGATCAAATTCATCCGTAGTTATTTCTTTATGAATTAAAGGAAAAATTACCACTTGTTCAGATACACTGGGATAAAACTCTTGAATGATGTTCAACGCATGATCTTTATCAAATTTCTGCATGGGGCTATCTATAAAGACAGGAAATGCAATATCTGATTCGTCCACCAAGGCCTTCAACAAGGACGATGCGTAAATTTGGCGTTCACCCATTGACAACGAAGCCTTATTAAGGTTCTCTCCTCGCTTGTTGATCAAATTAATATCAACGTCATCGCCAGATTGACTAATGTCTACATTTACATTATGAACAAAGCGCTCTTTATGCATAAGTTTCGTCAATTCAGCCAATATATTTTTCTCTAATGATTTCTTTTTTTCTAACTTGAAATCTTTAATAAATTTTTTAAGTTGTTGAATGATTTCCTGAACCTTTTCATCTTTAGCACCATATTTGCGCGAGGCATCAATTTTCTTCCTTAATTCCTCTCGCCTTTGTTTACTGCTCTTAGAATTTGCTTTTAGCTCCCAGATCTCTTCTTTTAAGCTACCGATTTCATTTTCTATTGCGCCAATTCTTTTATCTAAACTATCCTTCTTTAGCCTTAGAGAATTTATATATTCATCTTCCGCTTCTTTTTCAGCATTTCGAATTTTTCGCCTGATCCTGTCAGATTTATTTTTCGCCTCATCGTAACTTCGGTGCAAGATTTCAAACTTAATTTTAAAGCTAACTTTCAAATCATTAATCAGTGTCTGAAATTCATTGGTTTCAGAATCAGAGAAATCATGCAAATTTGAAAAGTTTGTAGGCAATTGAATATCGTCATCAAAAAAATGCTTTTTTATTAACTTGGTGATTTGGCTATCATAAAAGCTCCGAATTTCTGTTGGAACAATAGAGGAGAGCTTTTTCTTTTCTATTTCTAAATCATCAAGAATCGCAGAGGTTTTTTCAATAACGCTTTCTTGATTGTATTTGTTATCTCTTGACGTTTTCTCAAAATTAAGGTGATGCGTAACTTCCATCATGGTTTCACCAGCCAACCCAAAAGGGATAAGGTCATAAAGGTCTTTTAAATCACCTAATAAATCATTAAGAGTTACTGAAAGCCCTCTCTCTTCCGCCTTTAACTCCTCTAATTCTTCAAGGGTAATCTGGTTACCCTCTTGAACCAATTTTATTTGAATGTCATTAGATTCGCTGTTTTTCTCAACTTTCTCTTCTGAAAGAATGTCTATTTTTGTTTCAAGTTCCTCGACACTTAATCCAGTATTTTTTATGTCGGCTTCTATTTGATTTAATTCGGCTTCATGGTGTTGATCGAATACCAAACCTCTTCTGTAGATAAGTCCCTTATGGGGGCATAAACAAAACTACTCTTATGGAGCGGATGCCCTTGCAAACGCTTGCCTTTGACAGCATGTTTTTTCATTGATTTAGCACGAGTTGCACTTTCAGCTTTTCGTGTGCCTATCAAAATTATTGCTTCTTCATGAAACCCGATTTGATCCGTCACAAACCTAGACGTGGGCTTGATTTTTAATCTTTCAGTACACCATCTAAATGAATTATTTGGAACAGGGTAACCCTTGCCGATCATGTTTACCCAAAAAGAGTCTTCTAGTCTTGGGGTTGTTTTCTTTACATAAATTGGCATATCTTGATCACGGGCCGCCCTTTCAACTTGGGAAAGCACCCTGAGTACATAATCAGTAATGATTGGGTTTTCGACCATGGTGTCATTGCAAACGACGAAAACTTCTCTTTGAAGACTTCCGTATTTTATTTTTATTCGACTTAAGGCTTCCCAAACCAACATCAATAATACAGTTGAATCCTTGCCCCCACTAAACCCTATAATCCAAGGACGCAAAGTATCATCAGCATAAAAATACTGGTCTATCAATTCATCAATTACGTTTTCAATTGCCTTGCTCATCTAATTTTATACTAACATTTTTTATGACTAAGAATTTGCTTTAACTGGTATATATAACCACCTTATCAAAGTAAACATATTCAATTTCATGCAGTTATAAATTGATCAAACTTCACTCATACATACCCCCTACTTTTGTAAAATGGCTTAGGGAAAGTAACCTCATATAATACCAAAAGAATTCGGCTTAAAACGACCCATTATTTATTCATTACCACACTGCTAATTATCATGCCCTGCTTCAAGCCAAGTTCCTCAGCACGGCCACCCCGCAATTCAAGGGCATATTTAACACGCCCTTTAGACCGCCTTGGTGTTGTTGTGTTTGGTTCAGCTTTAACAACAATATTTGCAATGCGTCCATTACTGCGAATAAAAATAATATCTAACGGAATCAAGGTGTTTTGCATCCAGAAACTGGCATGGTGGGCGTGCTCAAAGACAAAGAGCATGCCTTTATTATCGGCTAGGTCAGTGCGATACATCATACCCAGTGCGCGCTCATTCGGTGTCTGGGCTATTTCAGTATCAATGACAACAGTATCACTGGGGGAGCGGTATATATGAACGGGTGCGCGTTGTAGTTCAGGATTACCCTGAAATGTCGTTGCCAAAGCTGTATTGCTATTAAAGGAGGGTAGGAAAAAGCTGGAAACTCCAATAAAAAAGGCGACTAAAGCCGCCCTGCTAGTGTGTAATATTCTTATGAACATATTTCGATCATTCAACTGATAAATCAAACATTATTAGTCGTTCTTGTTTCGGCTTTACGCATCACCAGGCAGGGCGATTTGCGCTACTAACATACCGCGTTCGCCGTTACCTATACGGACGCGCACATCTTGGCCTGGTTCAAGGTCTGTAAGCCCTGCCCTGCGCAAAGTTTCGATATGGACAAAAATATCTTGCTCCCCCTCCCCGCGGGTCACAAAACCATATCCCTTAGAGCGATTGAACCATTTAACCTGCACATCTTCAAATTCTTTAGAAACATCCACATCCATACCTGGGTGTGAAAAACTGTCCCTTCCGATATCTTCAGGGGTGACGGCTGTTGATAAATCCAACGATATAACACGAACTGCCTGACGGCCTTTATCCCGTGAAGACACCATACACACCACCGTAGTGCCTTCTGGAACACTGCGGCGCCCCACTTCACGCAATGCTGAGAAATGCAACAGCACATCGCCGTCCTCGGCTTCAGGGACAATAAAACCATATCCCTTCACCGCATCAAACCATTTTACACGACCTACGACTTCGATGGCTTCGTTATCTATCACTTCGTCGGTAACCATATGGCTACTTCCTTCCAGTATTACCCCTCTTGAACGCTTACTCAGAAAACCGAATGTAATTTTAGTTACATCTGCCCCTTTCCGCAAGCGTTAACTCTAAAAAAGCTCACAGCGATAAACACTATGAGCTTTCAAAACATTTAATCGTCAGTCATAATTTTTTTAAAAAGCTTCTCAAACTATAGCTATTAATGATCAGATGCCGATACAGGCGTTAATCCATCATGATGATTAATTAATTTTGCATCGTACAGTTTATCAGTCATTGGAACCAAAAGATGCGCAACTGCCAAATAACCGACAACCGACATTGTGATCGCGTACGGAAAAGCCATCACAACCATTTTCATATAGCTGAGGCGAATCAAAGGTGCCAGTGCACTTGTAAGCAAGAACAAGAAGGCCGCCTGACCGTTTGGTGTCGCAACACTTGGAATGTTTGTCCCTGTATTAATTGCAACAGCCATCAGATCAAAGGTGTCACGATCAATCACACCGTCAGCAAGCGCTTTTGTGGTTTCGGTGACATAGACAGTCGCCACAAATACATTATCAGAAATGGCTGATAAGAAACCATTTGCCACATAAAGCGCTGAGATCTGCCCCTGCCCTTCAAGGCTTAAAACAAAATTCGTTACAGGTGCAAAAAGCTGATTATCACTAATCACGCCCACAATCGCAAAAAATACAACAAGTAAAGATGTAAAGGGAAGTGCTTCTTCAAAAGCGTGCCCAATTTGATGCTCCTCAGTGATGCCAGTGAAGGCGGATGCCAACACAATCACACTTAAACCAATCAAACCTACGGGCGCAAAATGAAATAAAAGTGCAATGACAAGCCAGATAGCAACAAGCCCTTGCATTATCAAATTTGCCCGGTCACGTGCGGTCCGGCGTTCGGTTGTGTATTCATCATAGTCCTTCAGAATTTTAAGGACTTTGGCTGGAATTTTTCCCCCATAACCAAATTTACCAGAGACTTCAAGCAAAACACATGTAATCAATCCTGCGATCAAAACAGGCAGAGTCACAGGAATCATACGCCAGAAAAATTCTTGGAATTCCCACCCTGCACGCGCACCAATCAGCAAATTTTGCGGCTCGCCTACAATTGTCATAACCCCGCCAAGCGCTGTGCCAACAGCGGCATGCATCATTAAGCTGCGCAGGAATGCGCGGAACTGTTCAAGGTCATCAGCATTGAGTTTATCCAGTTCGCCGTCATGCAAATGATCGTGGTCATGATCAAAATGCTTGCCCGATGCGACTTTATGATAAATTGAGTAAAAGCCGACAGATATTGCGATGATCACGGCGGTAACAGTCAAGGCATCTAAGAAAGCCGATAGGAAAGCCGATAGGAAAGAAAACAACAATGAAAGCAAGACCTTATTGCGTACATTTACCAAAATTTTTGTAAAGGCAAACAGTAACATATTCTTCAAGAAGTAAATACCTGCCACCATGAAAACAAGCAATAAGATCACTTCCAAGCCTTGGATGATCTCGTGCCAAACGGTACCCGTAGATGTCATGCCAATGGCAACAGCTTCAATCGCCAATAAACCACCAGGCTGCAACGGGTAACATTTGAGCGCCATGGCTAGCGTAAATATAAACTCCAACACCAAAGCCCAGCCAGCCACATATGGCCCAGCTACATATAATAAAATCGGATTAATAACCAAAAAGGCCAGAATGGTCATTTTGTACCATTCAGCAGAATTACCCAGAAAGTTTCTTCCTGCAGCATTTGAAAACAGCGCCATAGCGAAAGTTCCCTCTTAAATTTACACCCCACTGTCAATGATATTCATACATTTGCCACTAACAGTTCTCAAGACACTCTTATAGTCCAGTTGGGTGATAATCAAGCGAAACCGTATGATAGAGCAAACTGTACCATCAGCTAAACTGAATTTAGCTAAAAAAATCCGAAATTATCTAGCTTATACTCAGCAAATCGAATTTGGCATAGATAACTTAGTGTCTGATAACTTATAGCGAGACCAATGAATAATGATTTCATTATTCGCTATGTCTCTTGGGATAAATCGAACCGACACAAAGACTTATAGCCAAATGAGGTGATCAATATTCACCGCAATTGGCTATAGATCAAAAGGGACCGTATTTATCTTGTGTACGCGCCATGACACCAGACGGCTTACCCTTGCCTCAAGGGGGTGGTAACTCCAGCACAGCAACTGTTGCCCATTCTTTAGTGGGGGCATTTCTGCCGACAGTCTTAGGGGAAGAGCCTAACTGGAGCAGCTATGTGCTAAGCGATAACAGGTATTCTTTAAAGCAATAATAAATTGATTCTTTTCCATTACTCAGCCTATCAGTTCCTGAAACTATTTTATACGCTATTTGAAAGCGCCTTTTTTTCGCAAGCTAAAAAATAATGACATGCCTGCGATGATAGGATACTTCCGCATCCAATCTTTAACTTCAATATTGACGCCAGAATGCCGCCTTATCTTCCAAGCTATATAATCAATACCCCCATCAAATGTCACTGTCGCTTTCAACAAGCGCATGAAACTAACAAATTTGCCATTCATGCGTCTAAAAAACCACGCAGTTTTTGCGATAACCTTAGGGGTGGTCGGTGGTTGCTTTTTAGGGACATGAGAAACATATAAGCCAAGCGCATCAATTATTAACGGATAGATATCTTCGTAACGTTGTTTATCCAGCAAATATAGCTCCTGGCCTTTACCACGGCGCTCTGAGCGTAATTCTGCTGCATACGTTTGCTCAAAACTTTCAATCCATGTCACGCGGGAGCCACTCGCCACAGGGACAAGTGGAAGCGTCTTGCCGATCATCGTTTTATGGGCTTCTGAAATATCCAATGCAATCATGCGCTTGGTAATATCATTACGAGCGAGCAAAAGCATACAAGGCTGACAAAACCGTGCCCATATGGACGCATTCAAACAGTTAGGGCCCACTCTGTGCGCCAAATCGGCCCGTGATATTACCGCATATTTTGACCGGATTACAGTCCCATCAATGACGATTTCATGATAAAAAACATTAGGGGGTATTATTTTATTAGCGACTGCTAACCAACGTTTTTTATAAGCCCTAGAATAATTTTCAACAACTACATAAAAATCGAGAACTTTTTCGTCTATTTCACCCGTGCGTAAGCAAGACCCATAATATAAAACACCATCAACAGCATCACTATACTGATCAGCGATATCTTTGGCGGCTTCGGTAACCGCTGTGGGAATACTGCGCCGCCATTCCTGAAGAATAAAGTCATGCAAAGCCCCCGAAGTTGGGGCTGCTTCGGCGTTCTGGGGTCTGTTTGTGTTCGTTTCGCTCATGGGTCACCTATTAGCAGCACTAAGGGGTTAACATATCTAGAAATATTAATGCCCTGTCGCCTTTCAATATTATCTGCGTATCTTTTTGCGGGGTATAAATTTCACCGTCTAGCGTGACTTGATCTGTAGTTTTAAGGCGCACCAAATCACCCCGTCGCACATGTACACCTTGAATTGATTTTCGTCCAAAAGATTGCATGATCAAGCCTTTGATCGCCCGCAAGCTATTATGTCCACCTGTTTCAATCGCAGAAAACCGTAAACCCCCGGTGCCTTCCCTACCATAAGGTTTTAAACCAAAAAGCAACTTATCTAGTGTGGTAATTAAAACCGCAGTATAACGACCACCTAGACGGCCTTGTCCTGCTATGGAAATCTCCATAGTGTCAGAGGTAATTATCTCCTTCTTACCAAACCCTATAGCCGCCGCCATCAGCGTAAATAATGAATATAAATGCGCCAGTCCGTTCGGCAATCCACGAGCATAAGCATTTTCGCGGCACCAAACAATCGCTTTCACAACGCCAGCCCCGCCAAAAAATGTCCCAACATATGGACCAATTTCATCCCCCATATCTAATTCAATGACATGACGTTTTGCCAATTTATTTGGCACATGGCCAGCATGGACAGTTTTGATAATTTTTTGCAACATTTTATCGGGCCGTGCACGGTAGCCAAGATCAGCGGCTGTCATATTGGTTTTACCGCCAGGTAAAAAAGCAATTGGTGGGGTTTCTTTAAAAGGATTACGGTATAAAAGCGCAGCAAATACTAATCCTATCGTACCGTCACCACCGTTAATGACTAATACCGCTGGTTTAGAGCGTGCAAAAAGAGCTAAGGCATCATCTATTGACGCTATCAAATTACCTACATCGCCAATCTCATAGTGCACTAGATTTGGACATGCTTCCATAACAGAACGGACACGACGCATCCCATTTTCATTCGTCGTACTTTTTAAGTTAGAAAGCACTGCGATTAAAGGCACTGTTTTAGGCCTTGTAGCAGAGTCATATTTTTCAGATGTTTTTACTGTTGTCATGACTTAGTCTTCTATAGAAATTCGCAAACATGGCAAGCATTAGCCAACCACTTCAGCCCTAACATCAATATTCTAATTACGCAAAAACGCTAATAAGTGGTTATCAGCGTCTCAATTTGCGGCGTTTCTTGGTTTTTTCTTCGTCACCACCTAATATATACTTTAATGTTACTGTCATATCAGTAACACCTAGAGGCACACTAAAAACCGTTTCTTCATGATCTGGGGGGGCTAAATTCAGTTCTGGGTCACGGGAAAACCCAAAGCCCTCGGTAAAGAAATCAGCTTTGCCATTGGCATTACGATCTAGCATAACAACCAGCGCATAATCACCATCCAATGGCAAAGCTACGCATGTTGTTTGCTCATGATCTTCCACAGGCACCTCATGCCGCAGTAGTTTTTTACCCTTGGCTAAGAAATCATCTGGATTGGCCCCGTAAACTTGAACCCTTAAATTGCCTTCAATATAGCGTATATTCTTTACATGCACCCTGACGATAGCTTCATTCGTGTTTGCTTGGCATATGTGTTTTAAAGAATTGGCGTCTGATAGTATGGCTGCATTCCCGTTTTCATTTGTTGCAAATACGGTTTGTACACTCATAGCGGCTAAGAGTATCAAATTTACTAACATCATCAAAAGTCTGGCAGGTTTCTGCATTTTCTACTCCAGCTTCACCAAAGAAACACCTTCGCTAACAAGCAGATTAACCGCTTGATGTTGGCAAAATTGTGTCCCCTATGACGAAGAACAACAGATAACTCAACAAGCTTTTGCCATATTTTTGCTAGAGTTATTGAGATATCCTAACTATATGACTGTAAAGACACACTTTTTTACGCTACTGTGACAACCAAGTAAAATAACGACCAACTTTTAAGAACAGCTCAGCTGTGTTGATAAAGCAATGATAACAAAAATTGATCGATACATTCTAAAACAAGTGCTTGCCCCTTTGATGACGACACTCGGCATTGCAGCCCTATTATTGGTTCTAGAGCGCATGCTGCGGCTATTTGACTTTGTCGTAAACCAAGGTGGGCCAGTTGATGTTGTCTTTAAAATGCTGGCCAATCTAACCCCGCACTATATGGGCTTGGCATTGCCTATTGGTATGTTTTTGGGCATATTACTGGCGTTTCGAAAATTATCCATATCAAGTGAATTAGATGCCTTAACGTCATCGGGCATAAGTCTACCACGGTTAATGCGACCTGTGCTTTTCTTGGCAACATTTCTGATGTTGATAAATGTAATATTAGTTGGTTGGGTACAGCCCCATAGCCGCTACGCTTATCGCGGCCTTGAATTTGATCTAAGATCAGGGGCGCTTGGCGCCAGTATTCGGGTAGGTGAATTTGTTGAACTGGGGGATGATATTGTCCTCAGGATTGAAGAATCGCAAAATCAAGGCGCTGACCTTGTTGGTATTTTTTTAGAACGCCGCAATGAGCAAGGCAGCATATCAGTCACAGCAAAACGGGGCGGGTTTTACGCGACAGGTGATAGCCAAACGATTGTGCTACGGCTATTTGACGGCGTGCTTGTTGATCTTAATGAAAGCCAAAACAAGCCCCGGGTGCTCAGTTTTGAACGCCAAGACCTTACCGTTAAATTACCAACTGCGCAGCAATTTCGAAATCGCGGTGGTGAAGAACGTGAAATGACCCTGCCCGAATTATTCTTACAAAAAGATAATCCTGATATTCCTTCAAGTGTGCAGGCCTCGTATAACGGCAATTATCATTGGCGCGTTATGCATAGTCTGACTTTTTTAATATTACCATTTTTGGCCATTCCTTTGGGAATCACGAATAAACGTGCGGCAAGCGGTATGGGTATATTCTTTGGCGTTGCCACGGTTATTGTTTATAATGAAATGATGGAAGGCATGAAAACTGCTGTTGTTAGTGGTGCGTCGCCGTATCTAAGCATCTGGTTACTTTATGGAATAATGGCCCTGCTCAGTTTTGGTATGTTTCACACCACTGCCTTTAAAGTTGGGGGCGAACCCCTTCGCTGGTTAAACCGCGCTTGGGGGGCTATAAAATCACCGCTTATTCGCATCAGTCGGCGCATAATAGGGATGGCAAAAGCATGATAAGGTTTATATCCCATCAAGCATGCAAAATTGCTTGATATGCCGTATGTATTGATCTTTCATTCAAGATTGATAAGGTGACTTTAGGGTTAGCTTAATCCAAAGTCTATCACTTACATTTATAAAACTATCACTTATAATAAAGGGTCATATTGTGGACATAACAGTCACGCCCATCAGCGGCAAAAAAGCGATAAAAGACTTTATCCATGTTACTCGCTATATTTATCGCAACGACCCCAACTTTATTCAACCCTTAACAGTGGAGCGTTTGGATGTTCTACTGCCTGACAAAAACCCTTACTACGAACATGCCGAAGTCCAGCTATTCTTAGCGCATAGACATGGCCAAGCTGTTGGCCGTATTAGCGCGCACATCGACACTCTTGCCCAAGAAAAATGGGGGCCTGATCTTTGCCACTTTGGTTTTTTCGAAGCGGAAGATTTTGCAACAGCCGAGGCCCTTTTACAAGCAGCTCAAGAGTGGGCCAAATCAAAAGGTATGAAAAAAATTCAAGGGCCTTGGTCTTTTTCGGCTAATGAAGAATGTGGAATGCTGATTGATGGCTTTGATACCCCACCCTTTGTAATGATGCCACATGGTAAACCTGACTATAAAGACTGGATGGAGACGTTAGGCTACGCTAAAGCAAAGGACCTATATGCTTTGTATGATGATTTTCCACCTGAGCCATCGCCTCGTATTGCTAAAATCTGGAAAATTGCCCAAAGGAACAAAAAGTTAAGTTTTCGCCAAATCGATATGAAACGATTTGACGCGGAAGTTCGGTTGATTATGGATATTTTCAATGATGCGTGGTCCAGCAATTGGGGTTATGTTCAATTTACTGAGGCCGAAATTAAAACTGTTGCCAAAAACCTGAAAATGCTGATCAAGCCTTATCGTACTTACATCTGCGAATATGAAGGAGAAGCTGCGGGTTTTTTGGTAACCATTCCTGATATTAATCACAAAATCCGGGATTTAAATGGCAAGCTGTTTCCTTTTGGTATTTTCAAGCTTTTGTGGCGTATGAGTATCGGTAAAGACACCCGCGTTAGAGTGCCTTTAATGGGTGTACGTAAAAAATTTCAAGGCACACAGTTAGGGGGATTGATGCCTATTGCGATGATCGAATCTGTCCGTAAAAATATTGTACCTCGTGGTTCCCGCAGCAGCGAATTGGGCTGGATTTTGGAAGACAATAAAGCGATGATAAACATGATACAGGAAATTGGTGGATCTATATATAAAACCATGCGCATTTGGGAAAAATCATTGAACTAAATCTTACGAGGCTTATCCACCGCTTAATAAGCGCACACCTTCGTCTCGCTCAAACAAATAAAGCAAATGCCGTAGCGCTTCACCGCGTGTACCACTTAATCCACTCTCGCCTTTTTGATTAGCCTGAACAAGCCTACGGGCATCATCACGTGCGATATCAACCAAGTATCCATGCGCTGCAAAATCAACAAGTTTAAACGCGGGCATGCCGCTTTGACGGGTTCCAAGAATTTCACCACTGCCACGTAGCCTTAAGTCTTCTTCTGCGATGCGGAATCCATCTTCGGTTTCACGTAAGATTTTAAGACGCGCCCAAGCAATTTTATTGATATGATCTGCGCGCAGTAACAGGCAGCTAGATTTATCAGCCCCACGACCAACACGGCCACGTAGTTGATGCAATTGCGACAAGCCAAATCGTTCAGCATGTTCAATCACCATTATAGTAGCTTCGGGAACGTTGACACCCACTTCAATCACAGTTGTGGCAACTAAAATCGCAATATCGCCTGATTGAAAGCGTTGCATGACGTCATCTTTTTCTGCTGGCTTCATGCGACCATGAACAAGACCTACCTGATCCCCAAAGACTTGAGCCAGGCTTTTGGCGCGTTCTTCGGCAGCCGCCATATCAATAATCTCACTTTCTTCAACCATCGGGCATACCCAGTAAGCACGCTGACCGCTCGCAATAGCCCGCTGCAAGCCAGCGATGACATCCGCTAAACGATTATTTGATAAAACCCGCGTATCAATGGGCTTGCGCCCTGGGGGCTTTTCCTGAATTTTGGACACATCCATATCGCCGTATAATGTAAGTGTCAAAGTACGGGGGATTGGCGTAGCCGTCATACCAAGCATATCGACCCCAACATTGGCTTTGCGCGACAAAGCTAAGCGCTGTTCAACCCCAAAACGGTGTTGTTCGTCAATAACTGCAAAACCAAGGTCTTTAAACACAACATCATTCTGAATAATGGCATGTGTACCAATCAATATATCAATATCCCCAGATGCAAGGCGCTCTAAAATCTCGCGCCGTATTTTGCCTTTGTTCCGCCCAGTGAGTATTTCTACGTTTAATCCCACCTGATCCACAATTTCTTTAATTGATGCCAAATGTTGCCGCGCCAGAATTTCAGTAGGGGCAAGAAGTGC
>JABABO010000197.1 GCA_014238195.1 Kordiimonadaceae bacterium
AGGCCAGATACGCTAGCCCGCATGCGCTGCGCAATGGAAAATACCGCTGCATTGTCTTTGGAAGATGCCACTTTCATCCCTGTGTTCAATTGGTTCTGTGTTGCCATCAAGCTCTTATCTGTCTGTTTTAAGTTTTGCAGAGCCATAAGAGCGCTGTTATTTGTGTTTACTGAAAAAGCCATGTTCGTTCTCCTTTCTGGATTTATCATTTGAGCATTTTGCTCTCGGCCCTTTCTTCGCAAGGTGTATGCCAAACATAACACATTGATTTTAATGAATAATTACGTAACTTATAGGCTCAGAAAATATCATTAGGCAAATATGTGCTGATGCCTCCCGCTCAGGCAAGAAATATTTGCCGCTGTAAAACAGCAGTCAGGCGGATGTTTAATGTGGGATAGATATTAAAAAAGAGCCCCCGAAGGAGCCCTTTAAAGCGTTTATTATTATTGGAACGCTTACCTGAATAGCGATAATGCAGTGCCAGGGGCCTGATTGGCAATTGACAGCGCTTGAAGGCCAAGCTGCTGCTTCACTTGCAAGCTTTGCAAGCTGGCAGAAACTTTTGCCATATCAGCATCCACCAAATTACCGATGCCACCTTCAATCGAATCGCTTAGTTTACCTGCGAATTCTTTCTGAAGCTCAAGACGATTAGCACCAGCACCCAATTTAGAGAGGGCAGTGTTGACAGACGTGATTGAATTTTCAATCGCCGTCACAGCAGTACCCGCGGATGCGGTACTTGAAATGCTCTGGCTCGCTGATACAGAAACAATAGAACCGCCAAGCGACATATTTTGCGAAGAAATTGTAATTGTACCTGTGCCCGTATCATCAACGATAGCCGATACGTCATCGGCGCTAGAGCTCACAGCATTAATGCCATTAAATTCTGCGTTATCGATAATGGATGTAATTTGATCGCGAAGTTGAGCAAAGTCATCTTGTAATGAAACTTTAGACGATGTGTCCAAGCCTGCATCTTTGGCAGACACTGCCTTTTCCTTCATTTCGATCAACAGATCAGACACGGCTTCGCCGGCTGCAATAGCAACATCAACAGATGATAGCGCACGGTCTAGTGAACTTTGTACTGAACTTAAGCCAGAGACGTCTGACCGTAAAGATTGTGCTATTGCGAAAACAGCCGCATTGTCTTTGGATGACGCGACTTTCATGCCTGTGTTAATTTGGTTTTGGACTGCACCCAAATCCATATTGGTTTTTGAAAGGTTTTGCAGGGCTGCGAATGCACCCGGATTGGTATTAATTGAAAAAGCCATTTCTATGGTCTCCTCATTCTGAGTTATGATTTATGAGCTTTTTGCTCAGTGAAGCCTTTTGCTTCGGGCTTACCAAATGCATGCGCTATGCCAATTCTACTTAGCTAGAGATTTGTTAAGGTAACTCATTGATTTATTTGCGTAAAATTATGTACCTAGTAGAATTTGAGAAGGATTCATGCTTGATTTTATGTGGGCAATTATTACCGCGTGGGCATAATCTGCCGTGCTGGTATGGCTTAAATAACGGGCGGTGGGTAAATATTGCCACATTCATCCCCACATTTCTCCCCGCATTCCTCCCCGCATTCCTCAAAGACAGCGTGATAGCTTCGAACGAGACCGAGCTTGGTTCAGGGTCCATTGCCTTTTAAAGCAAACACAGGCTTAAACCACTCATGGATGCTGAACCAAGTTCAGCATGACGATGCTGACACTAAACTAACACTAACACTAACACTAACGCCATCATACCATTGGGCGTCGAAATCCCACCACAACATCGTCATTCCGACGTAAGTCGGAATCCAGCGGCGCAGTCGTTTAGGCTTGCGAGGGGTTCATTTATTTCTGGCCCCCATCTCGCCCACGCAGCACGGGGTTGTCACGTCACATTAATTCAAGGTTCGATGCGGTCTCAGATGGATATGATCATGATGCATGAGGGCGTAATCGTCGTAGCTTTGATCATTTTCAATAATGGTGGTTATTAAAGGCACCATAAAGGTTTGAGTGGTGAAGGACGCATCATCCATAATGGTAAAAATATTCGTCAACGCTATTGAAAGTGGATTTTCCGATGCTAGCAATTCCCTTCTTGTTACCAAGCGTAATTTTTTGGGTGCATTTGTTAGGCAGCGAAATACCGTAATCCAATCATAAAGTTCTTCAGCTGTTTTGTCTTGCAGAAAATTTTGTAGCAATTGCATATCTCGGTTAATCATTGGAGTTCCCCTTGTTTTAAGACTGCATGGATAGAATTTTTCCGCTCAATAGGAAAATTGAAGAGGCGTTCGCGGTAAAGATTGTTTGAATCAATGCCTTTTAATTCTTTTATGTGTTCAAGGATGGCTTCATTGACGGATATGGCATAAGCAAAAAGGCAGTCATTATGCACAACAGATGGCAAACCTAGTGGGGTAAGTTCGTAATTGGCTTTCAACATGCCAGGTACGATATTGATATTGGTAACACAGGTAATTTTGGCAATGTCCATTTTTAAGGCATATTGAAACATAGCAACCATTAATTCACCCGTTGCGGTTCCTTTAGCGTCATATTGGTCTTTTTCGTAATTTTCTGTCACATAAAAACGTGAAACTTCCCAAGTATCGTCTGAACTTGGTGGGGGACCTTCACAGAGTTTAGGAAATATGGTGTTCAGAACATTGGGCTTGATGCTTGGAATTAGTCTTTTAGCGCCAAGAACAATATCATTGTCATCAACACACACTATGTATACGGCACTATCATTGTCAAATTGATCAATTTCCCAAATACCATCAGTTATTAAGGGCCAGCCAAACAATTCGACGAAGACTTTATGTCTTTGACGAAACATTTGATCGAGTATGTCGTCGTATAGGTGTTTATTATTAGAATCGATAAGGTAAATCATTGTTAATCTCCAAGGTTATTTCACTTGGAATACTAGCAAAAATTGTTGGCTACTACCTTCCTCTAATCAGGGGATGCTCTCAACCCTGAGCTAAATCATTATCTGGTTATGCTTGTATGCGCGCATAACAGCTTGTATACGCGTCGCCACTTGATACTTTCGCTTAGCATTTTCAATGTGCTGATGGACCGTGTTTGCGGAAATGTGAATAATGCTTGAAATTTCAGAATCGGTTTTACCCAAACCAGCCCAAGTAAGGCAGTCTACTTCCCTCGGTGTAAGGCTCACATTAGATTTAGAAATGTCTGCTGTTTTGGTGTTTTTAATTTTTGTAGCAGAATCAAATAAATATATAGCCATCAGGTGTATAGCATGAATTGCCTCTGCGGATATGAAAGGTTTTTGGCTCGCAACATTGACCGTAGCTGGTATAAACCCTTCTGCATAAATGGGTATTGTAACCCCGTGAATTAATCCAGTTTCTTCTGCCTCATGAAAAATTTGAATTTGCTTTTTCGAAATATTGTCTGCAACGACGGGATCATCCCAACGAAAAGGGGTGATTTGCTGACCAGATATTTGTAACACCCTATCCGATTGCTTATAATATTCTGAATGATATCGCTCTATCCAAGCCATTGGGTAATCAAACAATAGCACTGCATCATCTGGTGCTGTTCTGTCATCACAAAGCGAAGTACACGAAAAATGATCAAACCCTAAAAGTTTAATTGTGTCGCTAAAAGATGACTGCAGCGTTTGCAAGCTGTCTATAGTTTTTACAGAATCAATAAAATCCATTGCAGTAGTGAAGAATTGATTTGCCATTTTATAATCCTTATCAAGTTTTAGAGATAGCGGTACAGAATTCACGTATTATTATAGCATATATAAAGCTTTTCAACTTTAAATTCTTACATACTTTTATTTCGGGCACTATCCAAAATTCTCTTCCTGAAAATTTATTGAGCAACACTGGCACATATTTATTGCGAAATTGTTTATGCAGCTTGCTCAATATGACTTATTTGATATTTGTTAAGCATTAGGACGTTTGACCTAAACTGAGTAAGCAATGCCGAGATTTTTTGCTGTACGCGTGCTTATATCTGTATTATGTAGACGCTAAAATTTCCTACAATAGTTACTATATAAATGTTATAAGCATGTTTCAGTGACAGTGTATTTAAGGCGCGGACTTAAATTATGGACTATAAGAAAGTATTTGCAGACGCGATTGAGACGATCCGTGATGAGGGTCGTTACAGGGTTTTTGCAGATATTCAGCGCTTAAAGGGTGAGTTTCCACGCGCCACACGTTTTGACGCGGGCGATAACGCGCGTTCTATTACCGTTTGGTGTTCAAATGATTATTTAGGTATGGGACAGCATCCAAAAGTACTGACTGCCATGCATGCCGCGCTTGATGAAACGGGTGCAGGAGCGGGAGGTACGCGCAATATTAGTGGAACTAATCATTATCATGTGTTGCTTGAAAAAGAATTAGCAGATTTGCATAATAAAGAATCGGCATTACTTTTTACATCGGGCTATATTTCAAATGAAGCAACCCTTTCAACGCTCGCTAAAATTTTGCCTGGGTGTATTGTATTTTCTGATGCAATGAATCACGCTTCGATGATTCAAGGCATTCGCAGTAGCGGCGCTGAACGTCATATTTTCCGCCATAATGATCTTGACCACCTTGAAGAATTATTAGCAAAAGCTGATCCCGGTGCCCCGAAATTGATTGCGTTTGAAAGTGTGTACTCTATGGACGGGGATATAGCACCAATCGCTGAAATATGCGACTTGGCGGATCAATATGGTGCTATGACCTATTTGGATGAAGTCCATGCTGTAGGTATGTACGGCCAACAGGGTGGCGGTATCGCTGAGCGCGAAGGTGTTGCTGACCGTCTTACGGTGATCGAGGGTACCCTTGGCAAGGCTTTTGGTGTGATGGGTGGGTATATTGCATCCAGTAAAGATTTGGTTGATGTTGTCCGCAGTTGCGCGTCTGGCTTTATTTTTACGACTGCGCTTAGTCCTGTATTAGCCGCTGGTGCACTTGCCAGTATTAAACACCTAAGATCTAGTAATAGCGAGCGCGTGTTGCAGCAAGAGAGCGCCGATGAACTGAAATCTCGATTAGCTTTGGCTAACTTGCCTGTCATGGTAAGTGCTAGTCATATTGTACCTATTTTCATCGGTGACCCCGTTATTTGTAAGCAAGTTTCGGATCGTTTGTTGGATGAATATGGTATTTATGTGCAGCCTATTAATTACCCGACAGTTCCACGGGGAACAGAACGTTTGAGATTTACGCCAGGGCCTTTGCACGGACCTAAAGAATTGGATGCGCTTATTTCCGCCCTAAGTGATATATGGGAAGATACACGCCTAAAACGCGCTGTGGGATAGGGTATCACTGTGGCGCAGTCGAAAGAAGTTTACCTAGAATTTCATAAGCAGGGCAATTATGTAAAAGTGTGTGCCATATGCGCGCAAACAGGGATTGAGGTCAGCATCGTTGGTGACGCCAAAGCTAGTCGAAGGGAGCTAGAAACGGTCGCCGTTAATAAGCTTCGCTATGTGCTTAACAAGAAAGCTAATCCATAGATTTTGCTTTAATGTCGATGATCAATTCAGAAAAATATTAGTCGGACTATTTCAACTTGGATTGCGCTTTTAACAGTATATTTTCTATCCGTGATAAGCGACTGTCTTGATTAACCAGCAGACCGCCATACATTTCGATTATGGTGTTTAGATTTAGCTCTTTCTCAATATCTTTTTCCCTGATCCAGTTGCGCGGTTTTACTGTAAATAGGTGATCACGGTTGAACCATTTATTGGCGCATTTTTTATTTTCCTCAGCGAAATAGTTCGCAATGGACGTGTCTAGTTCTGGGGTAATGAGACTGCGCTTAATAGGTTTTTGCTCAGCCTGGAAAAGGGCTTCATTTTCTTCCATCAAATATGTAAATGTGGGGGGTGGATTAAGTGGATTGAGCTTACTCATAATGCGCATTTTGTCTAATGGAATGCCCAGATTAATTGTCTTATCAGGAATCTGCATCACCGCTAGGTCAATGTTAAGATAATCCGCCACGGTTTCATAAATATCTTTCTCACCGAAGGCGACGATTTTAAGCTTATCTTGTCCAACAAGCGACGCAAGCATATCTGCAAACGTGTCATAATGCAGGTGATCTACGGTTTTATACCACTGCGTGGCATAATATTGAAAATCTTTGATAGACGGTCGATTTTTCCTAACAAACTGATTATAGCGCGATTCAACATACGAGGCTTGATCGCGTATAAATAACAACAAGTGTGGTTCATATCCTCTCTTGCGTAAAAGTTTAAAGAAACTATCAAGCTTAACTTTGGTAATGTCACAAAAGGATTCGCCAGAAATAATAGGGATACAGTCCCCGCATTGATCAAGAGCCTGCAAAAATTCGCCTAATAAAGCGCCTTGGGCTGCTTGTAAGTTATAAAGCTGCTCGGCTTCCCAATATGCCATGCCCAAGAACTGAACGTTGCCGACTTTGGTATTCTTTCCTGGTCTTTTGGCAGGCCCCACGGGCAGATAATTATAACCCTGTTGTAGTAAAGGCTGGATATTATGGGCAAGTAAACGCTGAAGTGCAGAGCTACCAGTTTTATAAGTGCCGATATGAATGATTATTTTTTTCATTAATTTTTAAGCTGGGGGCGTTTTGCGTTGTTAATGAGCTGTTGTAACGTATTTTCTATTCTGGTTAGCCGGTCTTCGTATTTTACCAACAAGCCACCAAAAGTAGCGATAATATCCTCCAGACTCATTTGGTTCTGAATATCAGATATGCTGTGAAATATTTTTTCTTCTGCCGCAAAATGAGTGTGGCCTTTCGCCCATTTATCAAAAAATATAGCATTGCTCTCCGCATAGTGGGCTGTAATTTCCGCCCTCAATTCGTCTGGGATCAATGTTATACCAGAGCTATGCTTTGTGTTTTGCAAAATGGCTTCATTCGATACGATAATGTCTGAAAAATTTTGCCGTGGGGACAAAGCATTTAATTTAAGCATCATGACAATCTGTGCTGGGGTCAGGCTGATATTTAAGGCACGGGCAGGGCGCATCATATTGGCACTTTTAACGTTTAAAATTTCATTGAATCGATCAAATAAGTCTTCTTTTTTATGCAGGACAATATGTAAATTACCGGCACCAACAATTTCAGCTAAGTCATTACAATAGTGGCCGTAATCAATATGGCTTGTGGTTTGATACATATCACCAATAAAGGCTTCTGGTGTTGCAGTTAGATGGTGGCGCTTCACGTGTTGTACATAAATCGATTCAAGGTAAGATGTTTGTTCCCGTACACAAAAAATAATTTGAAGCTCAAAACCTAACGAATAAACGTAATCTTTTAGTTTTTGAATTTGCGGTGTCTCCAGATCACAGAAAAATTCACTGGATAAAAGTGGGGAGTGTTTGGGTTTAGTTTGAATGCATTTTTTCATTTCACCAAGAAATTGTTGCTGACCTTTAGGCATATGCAAATAATGGTTTTTGGGCAAAAGTGTTCGCGCTAAAAATGCTCCATTACCAGATGTTATAAGTCCGTTTTGAGCGCTTTGAATACGTCCCATATTTAAGTAATTTATCCCATTTTGTGCGAGTTTTTCCATGTTTTGAGCAAAATAGACCTGCAAAGCTGTGGTGCCAGTTTTAAAAGCACCTATATGGAGATAAAATGGTTTCATTTATTTTTCACCTTGAATATTTTTAAGACATGGACGCAACCGAACTTATTGTTTTTAAGCATTAAAGACAATAGTATTACTGGCTTATTACCTATGACATAATTGCTTGTATTACCCATGTCTGTATGATCCTGCCCAAGAGTATTCATTATTTACATCATAACGAGGAGATGAAACATGAAAATGATTTGGGGCTTTATTGCATTAGATATGATAGCGTTTACGGCGTATGTCTTTTTTAACCAAGGAAGTATTACAGGCTTAGTTGACTATCTAGGCGGTATGGGGCTTTGGTCAATGCAAGTTTTTATCGATTTGATATTGGCACTTGTGATTGCATCGGTTTTTATCGTGCGTGACGCTAAGGTTAAAGGTGTAAATCCTTGGCCTTATGTCGTTGGGTGTTTGTTTACAGGTAGCATTAGTTTATTGATCTATATGGTGCTGCATGGCTTTCATGGGGCTGCTGATCGTCAGTATGCATCCGAGTAAGCTTTATAAACGCAGTTAAGACAAGGTGCTCTGAATATCATAAGAAAAGCCACCTAGATTGGGTTAAGGCTTATTCGTCTGAGCGTTTCATTTCGCCGCGGCTATTAAGGCGGGCTTTGCGGCGTTCAGCAACCATGCGCTCGCTGGGGGTATCTAGCATTTCAAACATCGGCCAAGCCCCCGATGCCACAGCATCCAAGCTTGGAGTTTTTTGACCTAATCGCATGCGGTAGAGCCATAAGTTTGCCATCACGCGTTCGATATAATGGCGGGTCTGAAAAAAGCTGATACTTTCTATAAATAACAATGGATCGGCTTGGTACTCAATATCGGCGTGCCAGTTTTGTAAGCTACCAGGACCACCATTATAGGCCGCAAGAAGCATAAATAAATTGCCTTCTACGTCATCCTGATCGAAAAGATATTCCACATACTGTTGGCCCAGCGCTAAGTTAAATTCAGGTTCAAATAAGCGGTTTCTATTACGCCGAAATAGGCTGCGGTCTCTTTTCATATAGCTAGCTGTTGCAGGCATGACTTGCATCAGGCCACGCGCACCCACACTTGATTTTGCCCGGCTACGAAAGGTGCTTTCTTGCCTAATCATTGCAAATAGCAAAGCACGGTCGATGCGCAAGCCATCAACAGGTTCCCAGTCGGGTAGAGGATAACGGTTGCTGGCTTTGGCGGCTTTTGCTGTGCCACCCGCGCGGCTGAGGCGCACTTGAATAGCCGGGAGTTTTATCGCACTGGCGAAGGCTAAAAGATCAGCTTGGACCGCAGTTCCCTCGCGGCCCCAAAGCAAACGTAATTCTTCATCAGCGACTTCATCGCGGCCAATTTCAGTAAGCGCAATAGCACGCTCTGTGGCTTTGTAACGCATTAAATTTGCGACAGCACCGCGGTCTAATACTGGCGGTGTCCAATCAATATTTGCATGTAAGCCAAGTTGCTTACCAGCGATCAAGCCATAAAAGCTTTCACTGTAGCTGCTTGCGGCTAACGTGTGTTGCAC
>JABABO010000316.1 GCA_014238195.1 Kordiimonadaceae bacterium
GTTTTCGGGAATGTGCTTCATGGAAAATGACAGCGACATGCCAATGATCAAAATAAAAAATGGAAAAATCAGGTCAGTTGGTGTCCAGCCGTGCCACTCGCTGTGGGCAAGTGGCCAATAGATATAAGACCAGCTCCCTGGATTATTGACTAAAATCATCGCGGTTATGGTAAGACCGCGAAACACATCGATGGCAAGGGAACGGGACGGATCAATGCCATTAAATATTTCTGCAATATGGTTCTGCAAGATATTCATAGTATTGCTTATACCTTTTAAGGGGTTGGGGCTAAGGAGTTGGGGCTAAGGGCTCGGGCTAAGGGTTGATTGGCGAACGATCAGTTCGGGCGAGAATATCATCACCGTTTCTTCACCGCGCTCTTCTTGGCTTATAGGTCTAATCTTGTTGATTAAAAACTTTGTTGCTGATGCCGCAATTGTTTCGGTTGCTTGTTTAGCGGTTGTCATTGGCGGTGATGAATGGCGCGAAAATGGGCTATCCTCAAAACCGGAAATTGCTATGTCGGTCGGGACAGACAGTCCTGCGGATTTGATGGCTGCCATCGCCCCAGCAGCGATTTCGTCATTGCTGCAAACAATAGCGGTCGGGCGGTGTTTTAAGGCTAAAATCTTTTGGGCATTTACATACCCAGAATCAAAGGAATATTGCCCCTGTAAAATAAGCGCCTCATTCAGTGCGATCCCATGCGTCTGCAAAGCATCAACATAACCCTTATAACGTTCTGGGCTGGATTTATGGACCTCCTCACCCCAAAAAAAGGCTATTTCGCTATGACCCTCAGAAATGATATGCTCGGTTATTATACGGGATGCGCTACGGTCATCGACACACATGCACGGCGACAGGGTTTTGTCTTCCTCGCTACCAGAAACAATACCGACAAAATGAATATTATTGGCTTTTAAAACCGCTATGATGTCGGCGCGCTCAGACACTGGCGGGGCAATTACCAAGCCCGACAGGTCATTATTTTTAACAAGCTGCACTAAATTATCGGCAATCGATAAAGCATCTGATCTGCAGGGATGAATTTGTAGGCCATAGCCCATCTCGCGGCAAATGGACAAGGCACCATTCTGCATATCAATAATATAATACGGGTTAGGATTATCATAAACCAACCCTAGGGCATAGCCCTTGCTGCTGCGCAGGTTACGCGCGGCTAAATTTGGTTTATAGCCAAGTTTTTGGATTGCGTCTTGCACCAATTTTACTTTGGCAGCCCTGACAGTAGGTTCGTTGTTAATAACCCGTGACACGGTTTTCAACGAAACATTGGCAAGTTTTGCAACGTCTTTAATGGTAGCCTTGGTCATATTCAACTTTATCCTAATTCTTTTTACCCTGATTCTTTAAGCCCAAAAATATTAATATAAAAAACATATTCAAGGATACAGTAACACCTGCTTACGGTTCTTAAGTGAATTAATTTTCCTCCTGTAATCCAGCAAAGTTTTTTATGTGATCCCTTCAAACCCTTGTAACATAAACAATAATTATGACAACGGTGTCTTACAAGCATTATAACAAATATTCCCACTTTTGACAACGTTATCATTTTATTTGACAACGTTATCATTTTGTGGTTTATCGAAACCATGACAGAAAGCATCAATATATTAGCAGCAGACATCGGTGGTACTCATGCGCGCCTTGGTGTTGTGGCAGTGCAGTCAGGACATGATGGAGGTCCTGCTGCGCTTAGTTTACAACATTACACAAAATATAAATGTGCTGATTACGGCTCGATTGATGCTATTTTTTCTGATTTTGTTGCAAAGCAACAGCTCGCAGATTTTGACTATACGACTGTGGCAAGCGCAGGCTATTTTAAAGGGGACACCTTGTGTGCGATCAACCTCCCTTGGTCGATCTCTTTAGGTAGCCTGCGTGATACGCTGAGATCAAAACATGTTTATGGTATTAATGATTATGAAGCCCTTGCAAGCGCAACGTTCGGTGTTTCCAAAGATATTATTTTAAAGCTGAACCCCGTTGGTATTGCCAGCACAGAACATGCGCGGGTGGTTTTAGGCCCTGGTACTGGGCTTGGGGCTGCGGCAAGCATACCGCATGGTTCCGCCTGTGTGACACTGACTACAGAAGTTGGCAATGCGGCCTTTGCACCCGCATCAAAACGTGACGTTGAAATTCGGGAAGTGCTTGCCCGCAAATATGATTTTGTGTGCATCGAGCATCTTTTATCAGGACCGGGATTGGCGAATATATATATAGCGCTTGCAGAAGTGATGGACCAGCCAGCCATATACAGTCGCCCGTCTGAAATATCGGGGGCGGCGCTTAACGGTGGGTCTGATTTGGCGCTAGCATCCCTCAATGCTTTTTGTGAAATTCTTGGCAGTGTTTGCGGCGACTTAGCCCTTACATACGGCGCGCGCGGTGGTGTTTATCTTGCTGGCGGTATCTTGCCGAAATTTTCGTCGTTTCTTGGCAAAAGTCGGTTTCTGGACTGTTTCTTAGCCAAAGGGGATATGAAGTCTTACCTACAGCATATTCCAGTTAATCTTATTAATCATGGAAGTTTAGGGGTGCTTGGCGCGGCCAATTGGTGCCTCAATCATCAAAAAATCTCTGGTCACCAAACAGATCGTGTAATCGGTGATCGTGTCTAATGTTTCGAGTGTTATGCCTCGCTAGAGGTGTCATTAAAATGTAGCCGTTAAGGCTAGGAAAGCTAGTTCAGGAGGAAAACATGAAAATTCAAAA
>JABABO010000244.1 GCA_014238195.1 Kordiimonadaceae bacterium
AAGTTATCTGCTGATACAGCGTCCATACCAGATGTCAGGGTTAGATTTGATCCCGTTAGATCAGCCGAACCGCCAATCGTTTCAGGTACAACACCGTTGATGACTTCCAATGCCATTTGGCTGGCCTTGCGTGTTGCGACATTGACAGGATTTAAAGCAAGTTCAGCTTTATAAGCATTCATTGCCGCAGTAAACCCGGCTGGCAAATCCCCGTTTAAGCGACGGGTAAAGTCTTCCCGAACATAGCCATCAAGGTTTTCAAACTTGACCTTCCAAGCCACACTTTCATGCTGACCACGCCCACCCGCTGCTTGCCATGCTGCTGCCACGTCTTCTGGAATAACAAAGGGTTCTGCGTCCCAGCCTAAATTCGCGCGGGTAGCAGCAATTTCATCAGCACCAAGCGGTGCACCGTGCGTTGCGCTCGTGCCTTGTTTGTTCGGTGCGCCAAAGCCAATCGTAGTGCGGCAAGCGATTAAGCTGGGCCTGTCAGATTTTTGCGATTGGGCTATTGCTGCTTCAATGGCTTCGAGGTCATGCCCATCACAGGCCTGCACATCCCAGCCCGCCGCGTTAAAACGACCATGCATATCTTCTGACGTTGATAGATCAGTACTGCCATCTATTGAAATACTATTATCATCCCATAGAACAATCAGATTTTTAAGCTCTAAATGCCCTGCCAGCGAAATGGCTTCTTGGCTAATGCCTTCCATCAAACAACCATCACCCGCAATCACATAGGTATGGTGATTGATCAAGTCATCACCAAGCTCAGCGTTATTCAAACGCTCCCCCAAGGCCATACCAACACTGGTCGCCAAACCTTGGCCTAACGGACCTGTGGTGGTTTCAATGCCTGGGCATTCACCATATTCTGGATGACCTGCCGTTGGGCTATGCAATTGGCGAAAATTCTGAATATCTTTTATGGTTGGCTTTTGATAGCCTGTCAAATGTAGCAAGCTATAAAGCAGCATGGAACCATGGCCTGCTGACAAAACAAAACGATCCCGATTTGGCCATTCGGGCCACGTGGGATCAAAATTTAAAAACTTCGTAAACAAAACTGTTGCCACATCCGCCATGCCCATCGGCATACCAGGGTGGCCTGAATTTGCTTTTTGAATAGCATCCATAGATAAAGCACGAATAGCATTTGCCATTCGATTTGGGTCGATGTCAATTTCGGTCGTATCAGAATCAGTCATAATTGGGTCACTTAATGTAATCACTTAAATAAAGATGAAAATTGGGGTCAAAATGACCGCAAGCAAGCGCCACGTCAACCATTTCAAAATATTTTCTGACAGTATTTTCTTGCTGCAACACTAAAATATACTAAAGCATCAACTTGAATGATTGACGGCAATCCATTGAAAGCCTTATCTTAGAACTTAGATGTACAGAGTGATGCAGTTGAAAAAGCCTAAATTTTATGGGCTGTGAAGAAAGGGTTTTTGGATGGCAAGCAACACCAATGGCGAAAATTATGACACCGCACGGGCGCGACTCGACACTGCAATGTCACGTCTTGCAAGCGGTGCCGATCGCACTAAAGATACCATTGCTAGGGCCAAAACTGTTTCAGAGGAAAAAACAGAGCTAGCCGCTAAGGTCGGTGCGCTAGAAAAAGAAAACCTAAGCTTGCATGAACAAGTTTCAAATTTATCAATTGCACCTCAGCCCATTGATCATTCAGCTGCACTCGATACTTTAACAGCAGAAAAATCCGCGCTGGAACAAAGATATGCCCTTTTAAAGCAGGAATTCACCACTGTGAAGAACGCATTGCATAAAGATAGGGTCGACACGACTGACAGCCTAAAGGGCAACCAACACATCAGCCCCGAAGATGCAGGCATGATCCTAGGTCTAAAGAGCGAAAACCAGCGCTTGCGTGAAGAATTAGCCGCCTTAAAAAGCGAACGTGACATCGTGCGGTCTAAGCTTGATCAGACGATTAGTCATGTTGAAAGCATGACGAACTAAAAGTATGCCTAAAACACAATAAAGAAACACAATAAACACGGTGGATAAGGAACCAGACAGTGGCAACAATCAATGTAGATGTTAATGGTAAAGCTTATAATCTTGCCTGTGCAGACGGCGAGCAAGACCGCCTGCAAGAACTGGTCGCTTACATCAATGCAAAAGCGGACTATTTGACGGGTCAATTGGGCCATGTAAGCGAAAATAAACTGCTGTTGATGGTGGCGGTTCTTATCGCTGATGAACTGCACGAAGCCTTGGAAGGTAAAGGCGAGCAAGGATTGATCGGCGCACTCAGCAAAGATGACCTAGCGATCATTTTAAATCAAATTGCAGGGGACGTTGAAGATATAGCTGATAATCTGGGTGCTCATTAAGAACCTATGATGACATTTCCTTAAAACTATTATTGCACTTCTGCCCAGAAACGCTTACTTACAAACGAGCGGGTACTGCGCTGTACGGATGTAGGTATGAAGTACTTCCTGGGGCCATACTTCTCCTTAGGGAGCTGCCTCTGCTCTGGATCGTGGTCCTAGGCACGCGGCGCCCACCTGATTTATCAGGTTCCGGAGAATACATACGCCGAAACGGCAGTTGTGGTCCCGCACCCTTGACCCACACCCTTGAACAGACACACAAGTCAAAGCAGATATGAGCCAGAATATTCAGCCTTCAGATCAAGCATCCTTAAAAGCTGAACTGCGCACTCAAGCCAAGCAAGTCCGTGCTGGTGCACACAAACTATACCATATTGATGCGGCCCTAAAAGCTTGTGACCATGCGCTAAAGCTGCTTAGTCCATTAAATAACATGCAGATCATGGCCTTATATTACCCCATCAAAGATGAGCTTGACCCTCGTTTTCTACAGCAAGAATTGGAAAAACGCGGTCACAAAACAGCCTTGCCTGTTGTGACCGACAAAAATCAAGCACTCAGTTTTAAACTTTGGGGCCAAGGTGACCCACTCGAAACTGGGGCATTTAGTACCAAGCAACCAGCCGCTGATGCCCCCATTGTGACCCCCGATATTATCATTTGTCCGCTTTTAGCCTTTGATAATCACTGCTACCGTTTAGGGTATGGCGGCGGGTTTTATGACCGTACTTTAGCACTAAATCCAAGCATTCAAGCTTTTGGCTTTGCATATGGCGCGCAAATCGTTGATCATATACCCTGCGAGGCACACGACCTACCCATGCACGGTGTCATTACGGACTACGGGCTGGTACTGCCCAAAGCTGCTACACCAGCAGAATAGTAAGGATTTTTATGCGTCTATTATTTTTAGGGGATCTCGTGGGTCGCACAGGCCGTCAAGCCGTGATTGATCGCCTGCCCGCACTGCGCCAAGACTTAAAATTAGATTTTACTGTTGTGAACGCTGAAAATGCCGCCAGTGGATTTGGCTTAACCAGCAAAATCAGTCATCAATTGTTTGAAGCTGGGGCCGATGTTTTGTCGGGTGGCAATCACACATTTGACCAAAAAGAAATATTAGACATAATCAACAAGGATGATCGTATCTTGCGTCCTGTGAATTATCCTAGTGGAACCCCTGGGCGCGGCTTCCAAGTGTATCAAGCACCACGGGGCAAGAAAATTCTGGTGATCAATGCGATGGGGCGCGTATTCATGAATGCAATGGAATGCCCATTTCGCGCTGTTGACGCGGTGCTGAAACACTACCGCATGGGAACCCATGCCGCCGTGCATGCCATACTTGTGGATTTCCACGGCGAAGCAACTTCAGAGAAAATGGCAATGGGCCATTATCTGGACGGGCGTGTCTCCTTTGTCGTTGGTACCCACAGTCATGTTCCTACCGCTGATTGCCAAATATTGAACGGCGGCACGGCTTACCAAACTGATGCAGGGATGTGCGGCGATTATAATAGCGTCATAGGCATGGATAAAGATGAACCAATCAACCGTTTTCTAACCAAAATGAACCGTGATCGCTACAGCCCTGCTAGCGGCGAAGCCACCATATGCGGCACTTTTGTTGAAACCGATGACGCAACTGGCTTAGCCAAGCGCATTGAACCCCTACGCATTGGACCCCGTTTGCTGGAACATATGCCAACCCTTTAGGGAACCAGACCTGATTATAGGTTCACATGAAACCCACGGTCAACTGTCACTTTCGACCGACATTATCAGATATAGCGAGACCAATAAATAATGCGAGCATTATTTATTGATAAGTCGAACCGACATAAATACTTATAGCCAAATAAGATGATAAAAATTCACTGCATTTGGCTATAATATACCCATTCACGCTTGTACCAGAGTTTTTTATAGTGTTGTACATGGGGATTGGATATGCTTTTCTGGGGTTAAAATATGGAAAGGCACATCTGTGCTGTAAAAGGCTAAACCGAATGATCAGCTTTGAAAACGTAGGTATGCGTTACGATATGGGGGGGGAAATTCTGCGCGACATCAATTTTACCCTTGATCGTGGATCATTTCATTTTCTTGTTGGGCCTTCTGGTGCGGGGAAAACGTCCCTATTGAAGCTTTTATATCTGGCATTTCGCCCATCCCGTGGCCTTGTAAATTATTTTGGTCATGACCTTAGTAATATTGAACGCAGCGGTTTACCTCGATTGCGCCGCCGAATCGGTGTTGTTTTCCAAGACTTCAGGCTCCTGGAACACTTATCAGCTTTTGATAATGTGGCTCTACCCCTGCGTATTCAAGGTGCGCAAAAAAAGCAAATCGCCGAACATGTGGAAGAGCTGCTCGCTTGGGTTGGCTTGCAGGACCGTATGCACGCACGCCCCGCCACCCTGTCAGGCGGCGAAAAACAACGTGTTGCTATCGCCCGCGCGATTATCAATAAGCCCGACCTTTTGGTCGCGGATGAACCCACTGGAAATGTGGACCCTGATATGGCTGAGCGGCTGATGCATTTGTTTGTCGAACTTAATAAAATTGGCACAACGACTGTTGTGGCAACCCATGATGAAAATCTCGTGAAAACTGTGGGTGCACCAATCCTGCAGCTCAGCAAAGGGGAACTTTCCCACATCAAAGCCCGACCTGACAAGCATACAACACCTTATGGTCAAAAAGCACCTAGTTATAAAAGAACAAAGGGGGAGCAAAGCTAGCATGTTAAAGCGGCCCTTAAACTTTCTGAGTGCTGACAAGCAAAGTGATGCCTTATTGCCTTGGGTGATCTCGGTGATGTTATTTCTAAGTGCTTTGGCATTATCGTTTGCCCTTGGCGTTAACCGTGGCCTAGATAGCTGGAGCAAAGGTTTGACATCAACGCTAACCATTCAGGTTGTTCATAGCGACACCATAGAACGTAATCGCCAAGCAGAAGCGACAATCAAAATGGTCCGCGCAACACCTGGGGTCACAAGCGCAAATATCATGGCAGATCAATATGTTGTTTCATTGTTATCCCCTTGGCTGGGGAATATGCCTATTGGTTCAGGTCTGCCCTTGCCTAGCCTGATTGATGTTACGCTTGATGACAGTGGGGATTTCAACCTAGACAGTTTAAAAAGCCGCTTGAATGTAGCAGCCCCAGATGCTGCCCTTGATGATCATCAAGCATGGATGAGACAAATTCTTGATTTAGCAGGTATATTGGAAGTGCTTCTCATAGCCATTGTTGTGATGATCACTTTGTGCACTATCACTATTGTTATCTTTGGCTGCCGTGCAGGACTTGCTGCCCATCAAGATACAATAGAAATTATGCACTTAATGGGCGCTGAAGATACAACAATCGCCAGTGCCTTTGATCGGCGTTATCTGCAACACGGACTAAAAGGCGGGGCATTCGGGGTGTGTATTGCGTCAGTTGTTCTATACGGTGTCGCTTATATGGCTGCACGGATGGGGCAAGGGTTGCTAAATGCAGCCCTACCAGATTTAAATACAGTGTGGTGGGTCTTATTGTTGCCAATCCTGTCTGGTCTGCTTGCCATGATAACAGCGCGGATCACCATAAGACGCGCTCTAACAGACATGGTGTAATAGTGGCTTGGGGATCAAAAAAAATATCCAAATTTATAATTATGCTACCCGTTTACATACTTATCGTTTGGGCTTTGGGTTTTGCGCATTTTTACACAAACCTAAAGCAAGAGAAAAACCCAGCGCATCTAAGCGGTGATGCTATTGTTGTGCTAACGGGCGGGGCGGGGCGCATCGAGATGGGGCTAGGACTGCTGCGCAATGGTCAAGCACCAAAGTTGCTCATCTCTGGGGTCAATCCAAGTGTAGAAATTCCTGAGCTAACCGCATTAACAGGTGCAGAAGCTGAGCTGTTCAGCTGCTGTATTGATTTGGACCGCACGGCATCCAATACACTTGGAAACGCCCGTGAAACTGCGGCTTGGGCGCGCGGCCATGGTTTTCAAACTATTCTTCTGGTTACCGCAGACTATCATATGCCGCGCTCCCACTTGCTTTTCAAAAGCGCCTTACCCGAAGCTACGATTATCCCCATAGCTGTTAAAACAGATGTTTCAGCAGCCTACTTGATAAAAGAATATAACAAATATTTATTCACTGTTATGAGACACGCTACTGTGTAAGCCAACGGTAAAGACACAAATATGACATCTAAATTTAAAACTACTTTTTTCGCGGCCATCGCACTTTGTATTGTCTATAGTGCCGTCTGGTTCACATTTGCTTTTGCAGCCGAAGACACCCTTGCCAAACAGATAAAGCACTTGAAAACAAACGGAATGAAGGTGAGCTATGGTAAAATAAAAATTGCTGGCTTTCCTTACCGCATCGTCTTGCATGTAAAAGATATGCATATAAGCACACCTAAAAAAGGTTTAATCGCAAGCGGCGAAAACATCAAACTGATTAGCCATATCTGGACGCCCAGACATTGGATATTTGAGGCCGATAACACCTATTTATCCTTGGGACGCAATATATTCAGCGTGACTGACACTTTAACACGGGCAAGCTATAAAAAGCGAGAAAACGGGCAAGCGATTATCGTTATGGAAGGGTCTGGTAAACAGACAAACTTGCGCCATGCGCCGCTCCTTCAAAAACAGGCGCCCTTAAAAGCCCTACAAATATTTCTGCGTTTAAATAAACTCACCGAAAGCCAAATCGCAGGTTCAAGTGATAATCTTTATGCGGATGCGCTTTTAGATTTTAAAATAGTCATGAAAACCGAAAATAATGCCTTTGAATTTGAAGGTGATATAGCAGGTCCTGATTTGGCACGGTATGACCAAGCATCGCTGGCGAAGTGGCGTGATAAAGGTGGTTTGATAAATCTAACACGTCTTAACACTCAAATCGGGGAATATCATCTCAGCGGCGAAGGGAGTTTCACGCTGGATGATCAGTTTAAGCTGCTTGGTAGCCTAAGTTTTAAAGCAAATAAGCCTGACAGCGCCGCATATGTCTTGGACCAGCTTGACATCAAAACCGAGCATCCCATAACAGTGCCCAACAATAAACCTTTTTCCATTATGGTACAAAGCGGGGTTATGACGATTGACGGCACACCCATCATGCGTTTATCGCCAGTTATTATAGCCAAATAAAAGATTCCAAATTCACTGCATTTGTTTATAACTCAGACTATTGGTTAATCTTCGTGGGTTCGTCCAAAATCTGGTGTGTCTTCATCTTGTCCTGCGTCAATAATGCGGCGGCGCACATCGCGTGTACGGGTAAAAAGTGCTTCTAAAGCATCACCATCGCCCCATCGGATAGCCCGTTGCAAAGCGGTTAAGTCCTCGCTAAAGCGGCCTAGCATTTCAAGAACCGCGTCTTTATTGGTTAAAAAAACGTCCCGCCACATGGTGGGGTCACTGGCAGCAATGCGGGTAAAATCACGAAAACCACCAGCAGAATATTTAATCACTTCGCTGCGGGTAATTTCTTCCATATCACTAGCTGTACCTACAATATTATAGGCAATCAAATGTGGTACATGGCTGGTAATCGCCAAAACGCGGTCATGATGGGCTGCGTCCATGATTTCGACATTCGCGCCAATGTGGGACCAGAATTGATCTAAAAGATTAGTTGCTTGTTCATCCGCGCCTATCGGCGGCGTCAATATGCACCACCGACCATCAAACAAACTAGCAAAGCCTGCGTTCGGCCCGCTGTTTTCTGTACCAGCGACAGGATGTCCAGGGATCAAGTGCACATGATCTGGTATAATTGGTGCCAGTGATGTGATGACACATTCTTTTACAGACCCCACATCAGTTAAAATCGACCCCGCTTTCATATGAGCAGCAATATCGCGAACAATCGATTCCATAGCCATCATAGGCACCGCAAGCACCACTAGGTCGCTATCCCTAACAGCCTCAACGGCTTCATGAATATAGTCGTCACCAATATCTAGGTTTTTTGCGATGCGCAATGCGTCTTCGTTTGCATCGCAAACAACAAGGCGTGTTGCCAGCTTACCACGCTTAATCGCCCGCGCCATACTGGACCCGATAAGCCCGATACCAATGATCGTAATATGTTCAAACACGTAATCTTATCCCCAAGAAACAGGCCTTATGAAGGCGAACCGTTCATGAATGCCGTCAATAACTGCACAACAGCGTTATTTTCCTGCGGCTTGCCAATGGTTAAGCGTAAATGATCCTTTAGGCCAAGGCCTGGTAACCAGCGCAACAAGTAACCATTTTTCGCCAAATAGTCGTTAGCCTCCCCTGCGGTTAAACCTTTGTCAGTTGGGAAGCCAATCAGCAAAAAATTTGTTTGCGATGGCACAACTGACAGACCAAGCGCAGTGATGGATGCGGCAAGCTCAGCCCGCCAATGACTGTTATAGTCAACCGACGCATGAAGGTGATCTTGATCTTTTACGGCTGCAATCGCAGCATGCTGCGCAGGCTTTGAAACGTTAAACGGCATACGGACTTTATTAAAGGTCTCAACCACGCTTTTAGCACCATACATCCATCCCACACGCAAGCCAGCAAGAGCATACATTTTACTAAAAGTGCGGGTCATCACGACATTATCCCGCGCCCGCGCCAGTTCAATACCAGCTTTATAATCTTCGGCTGTCACACATTCAGCATAAGCCGCATCCAGCACCAACAAGACATGGCTTGGCAAACCAGCATGCAAGCGTTCAATTTCCGTCCATGATACATATGCACCAGTTGGGTTGTTGGGATTATCAACACATACGATCTTGGTTTTATCAGTGACAGCTGCCAAAATACCGTCCACATCAGCCGCCCAATTTTTATTAGGCACTGCAATTGGTATTCCCCCAACGGCTTTAGTGACAATCGGATACACCATAAAACCATATTGGCTGTGGATGACTTCATCGCCCTGCCCTACATAGGCATGGATCATCATGGTAAGCAATTCATCCGACCCTGCGCCGCAGGTTATCATATCGTGTTCTAATTCATAGGTGCTAGCGATTGCATCAACGAGCCCCAAAAAGCTGCCATCGGGGTAACGCAGCATGTTTTCAGCCTCGGCTTTATAAACTGCCAAAGCATTTGGACTAGCGCCAAATGTGCTTTCATTCGCTGATAATTTAACAGGCCTTACAACGCCGTCAGCCGTAGCACGACCTGGCACATATGGGTTTAATCCTGCAATCCAGCTGTGGGGTTTTGGGGCAGTCATTTTAAATTCCTATAGTCTATTGATTTTACCCGTGTGACAAATATGCCTTAGCTTTATCGCTGCGGGCTGCGAAAGGCAAAGGAAAATACCTTTTATCGCCCTATTCGATTGACTTTTTAACCAATCCTCGCTTTTCATGTGCGCTAACCAAGAACCAACTGAGCTTATTTAGCAGAGTTTTATAGGACAGAGGCGTGAACGCACCCCAATCAGAGTTCACATATTTATTTAAAGACTTACCACTAGCGCTTGATAGTGGGGAAACCCTTTGCCCTGTCCGTGTTGCTTATGAAACCTATGGCACTTTAAATCATGATGCCTCTAACGCTATCCTGATTTGCCACGCTTTAACAGGCGACCAATTTGTCGCTAGTCATAACCCCATAACAGGCAAGGCTGGTTGGTGGGACCGTATTATTGGCCCTAATAAATTGATTGATACCAACAAATATTTTGTCGTTTGCAGTAATGTTCTGGGCAGCTGTCTTGGTACTACGGGGCCTTGGGAAGAAAATCCAACAACTGGGAAACCTTGGGGGGTGACCTTCCCTGTCATAACGGTCCGCGATATGGTGCGTGTGCAAGCCGAATTGATGACATATCTAGGCATAGAAAATATATTCTGTGTGATGGGCGGATCGATGGGGGGGATGCAGGTTCTTGAATGGATGGCAACCTACCCTGAACGTATACACGCAGCTGTCCCTATCGCAACAGCAGCGCGTCATACGGCCCAAAATATTGCTTTCCATGAAGTCGGGCGGCAAGCGATTATGGCTGATCCCAATTGGCATGGCGGTGATTATTACAAGCACAATGCCAGCCCTGATAAAGGATTGTCAGTAGCGCGTATGACAGCGCACATTACGTATCTTAGCGAAGATGCGCTCACGCAAAAGTTCGGGCGCAATTTGCAGGAACGCGAAAATGTCACCTTTGGTTTTGATGCGGATTTTCAAGTAGAAAGTTACTTACGACATCAAGGGTCAACCTTTGTTGACCGTTTTGACGCCAACAGTTATCTTTATATCACTCGCGCTATGGATTATTTGGATATAGCTGCGCGTGCTGGTGGACGTTTATCTGATGCCTTCAAAACTGCAGCAAATATCCGTTGTCTGGTGATTTCCTTCACCAGTGACTGGCTTTATCCTACACAGGAAAATAAAGCGATCGTGCATGCCCTGAATGCAGCTGGTGCCCCTGTCAGTTTTAGTGAAATTGTCAGTGACCTAGGGCACGATTCATTTTTGCTTGCACTGCCCGAATTGGATGCCATACTTGATGGCTTCATTGCATCAGCAGCGATAACCCGTGGTCTGACTGATAAAGGGAGTTTATCATGAAGTCCTCAGACCTAAGGCCCGACTTAAAATTAATTGCAAATATGATCAAGCCTAGCTCCCGCGTGTTGGATATCGCCTGCGGCGACGGTGAACTTTTAGACTATATCACCCACACTATGAATGTAGATGGCCGTGGTATTGAGATCAGTCAAACAGGGGTCAATGCATGTGTAAAACGCGGATTATGCGTTGTGCAAGGGGATGCGGGTAACGACTTAGCCGATTATAGCGACAATAGCTTTGATCTTGTTGTCTTGTCCCGCGCCCTGCAAGCTATGCACCGCCCCCGTGAAGTGATGCTGGAACTTTTGCGTATCGGTAAACAAGCCATTATTACCATTCCTAATTTTGGACAATGGCGCACTCGCTTTAGCTTAATCACACGGGGTCGTATGCCTGTAACAAAAACGCTTAACCGGTCTTGGTATAATACAGATAATATTCACTTTTGTACCATTGCAGATATGTTTGACCTCATTGACGCTGAAGATATTACTGTTCAAAGTTTTGTAC
>JABABO010000011.1 GCA_014238195.1 Kordiimonadaceae bacterium
CCAGCCCCTTGATACGCGACCGAGCTATCAAAAAACCGATCACAAAGAACCCAAGCGCCACGTTCAAGCGCAGGCTTGATTGTGCGCGCCACATGTTCTGTCCTTGATGCGGTCATCAGTAAGGCTTCAGTCATACTTGTCCAGCGGTCTGTTTCCCCTTTTACTAGAAGCTCGCGGATAAGCTCAGCACCTAGTGATCCGCCAGGTTCCCGTGTTTGCACAATCTCCAAGCCTTTGCCGCACAGCGTGTCAGCAAGCAAAGCGATTTGCGTGGTTTTGCCTGCGCCTTCCCCACCTTCAAAACTAATAAATTTACCCTGATGCATAGTCGCCTTTAGTTTTCTATATTTGCGCGGCCAGATGACCCAAAAATCAAATATTCTAAAGCTGCGGAAATTTTGTTAAAACCACCGACTTTCTCAACGGTGATACCAGCGAGCAAGTCCACTTGAACTGGGGCTTTATCAGGCAAGTTAATTGTCAGCTTACCCACCAAGTCACCTTTGTTAATCGGGGCTGGCATCGGGTTGGAATAAGCGACATTGATCACCATATTAGAGCGTTCACGCCGTGACATTGTTAAAGCAACATCATCTGCAACCACCATAGGAACTGTTGCATCCTCTCCCAGCCAGACTTCGGCATGTTCAACGGTTTCACCAGCTTTAAATAAGGGATAATGACTAAAATTGCGAAATCCATATTGCATTAAGCGCTGACTTTCACGCATCCGGGCGCTTTTGCTGGCAAGCCCACTCACCACCAGTACAAGACGGCGACCATCGCGCTCAGCACTTGACGCTAACCCATAGCCAGATTCTTCCGTATGGCCAGTTTTTAAGCCATCAGCGCCAGGAAATCGACTGAGCAAAGGATTGCGGTTATAACGATTAGAGCGAAAATCCTTATACAAATATTCGCGCTCAGCAAACATCGGATAAAGATCAGGAAACTCATTTACAAGCAGAAGCGAAAGTTTGGCTAAGTCACGTGCGCTCATGATATGTCCATCTGCTGGCCAGCCGGTAGAATTTCGAAACTGACTATTTTGCATACCTAAATCTACGGCTTTAGCATTCAACCATTCCACAAACAGCTCTTCAGACCCTGCCATGTGCTCTGCAAGGACCACACAGGCGTCATTACCCGAAAGAACGATAATACCCCGCAGCAAATCAGCAACGGTAACAACATCCCTAGCCCGTAGAAACATGGTAGAACCACGGTTATTCCAGTTGCGCCAAGCCTCATCTGAAACGACAACTTCATCCATCAAGGACATCTCGCCTTGTTTAATAGCCTCAAAGGCATAATAAATTGTCATCAGTTTACTCATTGATGCAGGTGGGAACGGGGTATCTGCATTTTTTTCAAACAAAATAGTATTTGTCGAAGTATCTAACAAAATCGCCTCACGCGCTGGTGTTGCCATACGCTGAGCCATTGCTGATTGATGCGTAACTGCTGTCAATGCTAAGCAAATACTCACCAAAGATAAAAATTTTCGATATGTCGCTCGCATTGCGATTTCCTTATATTGGGCGATTATTAAATTCATAGTTATCTCATTATGCGCTAAGGGCCTAGCTCCGTAAACACTCTAGCTTCATAGAAGCCTCTGTCGACTATTTTATCAAGCAAACGCTCAGCCGTGCTTCGCTCAAGAAACGGCCCTAATCTAACACGCCAAAATATACGTCCGCTTGCATTGGCTTTCTCAATAAATGGCTTTTTACCCACACGTTTGCGTACAGACCTTGCTTGCTGTTTTGCATTATTTATATCCCCGTATGACCCAACTTGAACATAATGTGTTAAATTTTCAGACGCAGATTTATCCCCAGATTCTGCAATAGTACCAGATTCTGCAATAGTATATGATGGGCTTGCTTTCTTGATACGACCATATTGGTCGCTAGCCTGTACGCGCACTTTTGTAACACCTTGTTTTTCAAAGCCTAAAACTTGTGCGCCGCGGCGGCTAATGTCTATAATACGGTCCCCAACAAAAGGCCCACGATCATTGACACGCAACACAATCATACGCCCGTTTTCCAAATTGGTCACTTTAACAAACGTCGGCATTGCAAGGGTTTTATGCGCAGCTGTCAACGCATTCATATTGAATGTCTCGCCGTTTGCGGTTGCTTTCCCATGAAATTGTTTGCCGTACCAAGATGCATACCCAACAGTGTCATAAACAGGTTCGTCTTTAGGGTAATACCACTTTCCTGCTACTTTATAAGGTTTACCGACCTTTTGAAAACCGCCATTTTCGCCAACTGGCATACGATTGTCATCAGGCATAGGTGCAGGGGAACGGCGATAACTGCCGCTGCTTGAACAGGCTGCAAGCATAATGATAAGGCATATAAGTGTGATTTTTTTCATTCAGGCAGACTTGGCTTTGTCAGTGTAGACAAATTTGCCGCATCTTTTAGTGCATCTGATAATAAGCCGACAGAAAGTGCGTATTTAAACGAAGGATTATACCGCATGATTGCACAAAAGTTATAATAAACTAGATAGCCTTCGTTATCGCCGTCGTCCGCTAGGATTAAGGCGGCTGGAATGCCTGCCTGCGGCAGATCACCGCCATTCATACGGCGCACACCAAGTGCCTGCCAATCAGCAATATCCCGCCAAGGGCCTAAACTTTTAAAAGACGCACACTGTTTTTCAGGTGCTAGACCTTCATTTTGTGGCGCCTTCAAGGTGCTCTCCCCACCGGTGGGCAGCCTTACCTTCCTGCCCCAAGTTTGATCACTGCGCCAACCATGTGCGTTTAAATAATTGGCGATACTGCCTAAAATATCGGCTTTTGAGTGCCAAATATCTGGGTAATCATTACCATCCATATCAACGGCGTACTTTAAATAATTGACCGGCATAAATTGCGGCTGCCCCATTGCCCCCGCCCACGAGCCTTTTAAAAGGTCATAGCTTGCGTAGCCTTTATCCATAATTTCAAGGGCTGCGAACAGTTCACCGCGAAAACGTTTAGCTCGCCTTGGGTCGTAGGCAAGTGTCGCTAGGGCATCAAAGACACTATAAGTCAGTGGGACAGTGCCGTAATTTGTCTCTATCCCCCAAATCGCAGCAATAAAATGCGGTTGCACGCCGTATTTTTTACTTGCAGCGTTCAGTTCTAAACCATATCGCTTAAAGACCTGTTGGCCTTTATCTTTGCGCCAATCACTCACGCGCTGTTGCAAATACTGGGCATAGGTTTGTTTTACTTCTGGCTGATTGCGGTCTTTTTGAATAACGCGCTTTAATATTTTTACATTCGACAAGGCCGCATCAAGGGTTTCTTGGCGGATACCCTTAGTTAGGGCCTCAGTTTTTAAATCATTCAACCATATATGAAAATCTGCATCAGGCTCAGCGTGGCTCATTTGGCTAAGAGCGGGTGCACTCAGGATAACAACACAAAGAAGTAGATTTATAATCTTTAAGCCATCACCTAGGCGAAAAAATGTCATCTATTTGCCCTTTCTTGACAAAGAAAACCAACAGCAGAAATACTGTAACACCATAGGCTTTGTCATTGTTATATGACAAGCAAGAAAGGCGACATTTTGACCACAGCTGTTAAATTTCTATTTTGCAGCACAGCTGTGTGTGCCTGCGAATATAAAATTATAATCTGGCTCAAGCGGGCCATGCAGTATTGATCAAGCGAAAGGGGCCGTCCGTGCGACCCCTTTTATCATTTTAATTGATAGTTAAAACGCTAGTTTTGCGCTGGTGCTGCGGGTGCTTCTGCGGCTTTTTCAGGCAGAGTAATTTTCACAGCAGGGAGTTCCGCATCCAATTTTTCAATAAATTCTGTTGTAACATCAATACCAGCGGCA
>JABABO010000010.1 GCA_014238195.1 Kordiimonadaceae bacterium
GTGTGTGTGGGGGGGGGGGGTTAGCTCACCGGCGGGCGCCTGGAGGCGTACTGTGCTGGGTGGTGCGTGGTGGTGGTGGTGGGTAATGGTGGTGCAGGTAAAAAAACAGGTACCAGCTAATCAAAGATTTTTCTAAGGCATTAGCAAGCTTTTCAGCGCGATCAAAAGCTTGCATGGCCCCAGCGTATAACCCTGTCTGATATAAAGACCGTCCATATAAAATATTCGCATCTACTGAGCTAGGATCAAAAGCCACATATCTGGATAACAAGGATGCGGCAAGTTCTGGTTTACCAATATCCATAAAAACCAGCCCCAATTTTCTGATCAAATCGGGCCGGTCCTGCACAAGTTTAATTGTAGAGCGTGAAATATCAATCGCCCCTGCTATGCGCCCTGACTTAGCAAGCGCTTCTGCATAATCTGTTTCAAGATCAGGGGAATTCACCAACACGCGCCGCGCACTGACAAAGTTATCCACGGCATCTTTAAATTGACCGCTTATCAATTGAACTTTTCCCAAAATTGCTTTGGCGCGGGCATCGTTTGGCTGAAAATCAAGTAACCGCAACAATTCATTTTCCGCTTCAGGCAACTGCCCCAATCGCAGATAAGCAAGCGCACGATTACGCATTGCAGTATAATAGGCGCGATTACGGTCAAGCGCGTCCCCAAAGGATTGAATAGCCTTTTGATAGTCTCCCAATTTTAAATCGATACTGCCTTTGATATTATAGCCAAGCGCCCTGTCAGGGGCAGTGCGAATGATATTTTCAGCCGTTATAATCGCATCCTTTGTCCGCCCAGACCTGAGCTGCATAGACGCTAGAATACCCAATTCACGTATTTCATTTTCATGATCAGATAAGCTTTTACTAAGCGTTTCAATCGCTAGCGTCTGATCACCTCGTAAAAACTGCGCAATGGCAACTTTGGTTGACAAAGCCACATCACTGACCGATGATTTCCCTGTCTTTGACTGCCCAGAATTTTGAACGCGCCCGCGTGCAATTGAAAATAGCTCTTCAGCATATGTTGCTTGCCCCAAACCCGATGCAGCGGTTGCAGCTAACATAAGAATTTTAGGGGGTGCCTTTTCCGTGTCCCGAACCACAGGCTTTAATAGACCGCTTGCAAGACTATAGTTTTCTTGCCACAAATAAGACGCTGCCAAGGCTGCTCTGGCTTCAATATTAGTAGGCTTGGCGGCAATAACCTTCGTCAAATTTTCAATGGCTATATCATAATTTTGACGCTCATACGCGACTAAGCCACGGACATATATCGCTGGTAAATATTTGCTAATTAACGATGGAACGCGAATTAATAACGCTTCTGCCTCAGCAAAATCACCCTTTTTTGCAGCGATAGTTGCTGACAAGAAAATAGCCATTTGGTTTCTAGGGGACGCTTGATATACTGTATCAAGGTATGATTCAGCTAGCGTAATTTTATTTTCACTAATACTGATACTGGCAAGTTCCAGATTTGCCATCAAATTCGCAGAATATATTTCGACAGCATTCTTGAAATATGCTTTGGCTTCCTCTGCTCTACCCTGATAGCGGGCTATTAATCCGCGCGTATAAGACAACATAGTATTTGTATCATTATACAGAATTGCTTCATTAACATATTTTTCTGCTGCCACCAGATCATCACCCCGAAGCGATAAACGGGCAAGTCCTAATAACGCTAAATCACTACGCTTATCCATTTTCAAAGCTTTTAGATATTCAGCGCGCGCAGTCTCCAGTTGATTCAATGCAAAATAAGCATCGCCCAATATCACAAAGGCGCTGGCACGGTCATTTTGCTTTAAGGGAACCCCAGAAAGGGCATCTATCGCTTTGGTGAATTGGCCTTGTATTAAAAGGGAGCGCGCATAAAGCATAGATGTGGCCGCATAATCAGCCCCATTTGCACGCGCTTTATCAACAGCCGCTTCCACTGCTATGCCATTACCCGCAGCGATATAAACTTTGGCCATCAATAAATAGACCTCTTTTAACGCCTCCCCTCGTTCTTCCTCTGCATAAAGAATGGTAAGCGCATCCTTAAAAGCACCTTGCTGATTTAAGGCTTCAATACGTTCGGCTAAGGACACTGGAACATGCTTAGATTTAGACTCTGAGGTGGATTGACCCTCATCTTCCTGACGTGTTTGCGCCATTAATAAGGGATGGTATACGCTCACTAAAAGCAATAATGCCAGTACCTGAACTGCTGTCTTGAATAATTTATTTATACGCATCGCTAAACCTACCGAACACCTTTGGGAAATAATATAACACGCATTGTTTGTAACATGACCATAAAATCTAAAAATAAGCTATAATTTTTTATGTAATAAAGGTCATGCTCTAACTTACATTTTGCATCATCCACCGACGCACCATAGGGGTAACGCACCTGTGCCCAGCCAGTGATGCCAGGTTTCATAAGATGACGGCTATTGAAATAAGTTATGTCTTTCACTAACTGTTCAACAAAATATGGACGCTCTGGGCGTGGGCCTACAAAACTCATATCACCACGAAGCACGTTAAGGACCTGCGGAATTTCATCGATTCTTGAACGACGCAGAAAACCACCGACAGCGGTAACCCTAGGATCTTTTTCCGATGCCCATTGCGGCGTTCCTGATGCTTCAGCATCAACCCTCATACTACGAAATTTAATCAGGTTAAACGACTTTCCATATAATCCAATTCGTTCTTGCAAATAAAAAACGGGTCCCCGACTAGTTGCTTTCACTAAGATTGCTGTCATGCAAATCACCGGTAATGCAAGACATAAAAATATAACACCAATCAGCAAGTCAACCACGCGTTTGAGCGAGCGAGCCAACAAATCACCACCGCCAAATCCTGACACAGAGGCTAATTTTTCAGGGTCAATTGTTTCTAAATCCACATAGCCTTTTATCTGTTCATAAAAATCAGGCAAACCACGGACTTCAACGCCGTAAAGGCGGCAACATAACAAGTCTTCAAAAAGCTCGCTCGCAGAATGTTGGTCAGCTAATAAAATCATCGAAATATGATGGTTTTGAGCATAGGTTACTAATGCAGACTTTAGCACAGATTTTGGCTTTTTCTCTTGGGTTTGAAAATCCTTAAATGCATGACAGCCAATAACCGTTATTCCAGTTTCAGGCGTTTCTTGAATATAGTTTTTGGCTGCTAATGCTGCACCATTATCACCAATGATTAATAACCTAATTGCAAGCCGCGCCCCGCCGCCCATAATTTTAAGCACAAGATGGTGTGTAACTAAGACAGCAAACGAAGATAATATAATAATCAAAAGAAAAACAGAGCGAAATAAATGAGTAATTGGAAACAAATATATAATTGATATCAATATCATAGATGATATTATTAAAGCAATTGTTAAACGACTATAGCGTATGCGTTGGTCTCGGAAACTATCAGATTCATACGCGCCAAAGCCAAGCAAAACAGGTACCATTATCATTGGTACGATCAGCTTTAGAAGCAAACCTGATAGCGTGATATCTAGCGAAATATCTGCAAAATAGTATCGAATATATTCAGCGGAAACCGCTACAACATAAATTGCGATAAAATCAATAATTGCTAGAACAAATTTCACTGGGGAAACATAATGGCGAAAAATTCTGACCATACGTACCCTCCTACCCATTTTAAGTCAGGCCCCAAGTCAGTACACAAAAGCAAACCTAGCTAAACTTGATACTTTTTGCAACTCTCTGTTTTGCCCAATATTTTTCACAATTCCAGTATTTTTCTCACAATTAAGGCCGTCACTACTGCATAACAGCAGAAACTAAAGAAACTGCTAATACCGAAGCACAACCAGGCCCAAGCATCAAACTTGGATTGAAAATAGCTGAAATCTCCTTATTGGATGCTGCATGTATGCTCGTTTGGTCTGGAAAAGCAGAAAATAAACAATGATCAACATATAATGGATTAATCATATGCAAGACAGCATAGGCCGCTAATGCGCCTACCCCGTCTAGCAGCAAGGGTATATGACGCAATCTCGCGGCTACGATAGCCCCGACAAGTGCAGCAATTTCCCGACCGGCAAGTAGTCGCAATTTTATCAAAGGGTGATAATCTGTGGGCACACTTTCCAGCAATTTGGAAATCTGTCTTTGCATATCAAGGGGTAAACTGGTCAACTCTGATTGCTCTAGCCACGACAAAGAACATAAAAGGGCATAGGACGCACTCTCATTACCCGGCGCAAAATCAGCTAAACACAATAAATCAGCATTTTTCGCAGTCGCTTCCATCCCAAAAGCAATCGTCGCCATACAATCCTTATCCGACCATATGTTTTGGTCCCGCTCAGGATCATCCAAGCATAAATCATAGGGCATTTCGGCCCCTAAATCGAGCACTTGCAGACCGACGCCCTTTTCTACACAAAGCTGATTTAGAAGGGTTTTCCCTGTGGAAGACTCGTCTAAAAAAACTTTAATATCCTGAGAGCTTGTTAAACCTTTATAAGCTGAAGCCAGTAAACAAACGTGAATCTCAGCAACCTTAGCAAAATTATCAACGCTAGCCCGTCTCATCCAAGACTTTATACCTTGTTCGCTGTGGCTAAAAGACCCATTCATTAAACCATCCCCACCAGCATTCTGGCTCTGAAGATCAGTTTCTGGAAGCTTCGCCAAAAGCGTGAGCAAGTCTTGAAAAGGAACAGGAACCTGTTTCATCGCATAAAGTCCTATAAAAATAATAACTTAATAATAGTATGATCTATATCCTTTGCACACTATAATCTCTAGCATTTTTTAACTATTTCGTGTAATATTGATGAGCTGGGAGTCGACTAGGAGAATATCTATGTTGGGCAGCAGTAAGTCAGCCATCGTTGCAACACTTATGACTGGTAGCGCATTAGCGGCGGGTATTGTAGGCTATGGTGCACTCTCGAATAAACCCAGCCAAGATTTACAGGCCGTAAATATTCCCCCCGTTCTTGGGCGGCATACCCTACCACCACCCTCAACATTTATGATGACAACCCCTCCCCCACAAGCAGTACCAGGCGTTCGGCGTTTAAAAATTGCCCGTCCTGCGATTGGTACAAACCCTAATGGCACAGGGGATGGAAATGATCCCACAAATAAGCAAGCATCCAATAAAAATTCTGCTAATTTTTATCTTACAGGCACCCGTAGCGCCAGTATCATACGCGAACCAGTAGAAGCACGCATTGAAACATTCCCTTCGGTTACCTTAGAGCAAGCCGTCGAAGGGGCGCTTTCTGTCGATGAGTGGGGATTTCAAATCGTTCAAAATTACCTTAACCAAGCCCTTGGGGAAAGCGGTCAGGTCCAAGGCCGCATGGAAGCACTTTTAGACCAGCTTGAGGCAGCCGCACCTGATTACGACTTAACAACTATTTCTGATGCTGCTAATCTCATTATAGAAGCTGGCGCAAGGGCCTATTGGACCGCATTTATGGCCCCGTTTGTTGTTGACGAATCTTTTGCTTTGCCTGACGAAGCGACTGGCTGGGATTTTGGCCCTCGTAATGATCAACCATACGACCGTTTCATACGCTTAAGTTCAGAAAGTTCATTGCTCACTGGTGAAGATATGCAAGACTTAACCAGTCCCAATGGGTCTAGTCTGGTTTCTCAAGGCGTTCAAAATGTTGAACAATTTGCTGCGTCTGGCTTAGGAAATGGTCAGTACCGTGTTGTTATTATGACAGGTAAAAAAGCCAATGGGTCGGAACCCCTATATCCATTTGGCGTTGATGTGAAACGCAATGGTAATAAGCTCAATTTGGTTGATACGCGCGCAACTGATGATCTTGTCCCAGTTATGCGGCTGGCTACAAATGGTCCAGGTCGCCTGTCTGATGGTGACGGCATAGATTCAAATTCTGAACTATCGACAGGACATATGCTTGTGACACGCGCTGAGGTAACCGACGGCACACTCCGCTTGAACTTCAAACAACTTGGTGGGCAAGATACCTATGTCACTTCGGTCGTCATTTACCCAGAACCCAATGATAATATAACCGAAGAACTTACAGAAAAAGTAGCACGTTTCTTGGAAATTGTAGCCCCTGCAGCTGGCGGTAATCAAGGAATTAATACTGCTGCTGATATTTTGGCTATTAACCTGCCCGTCGTCAATCCTACTGAGGTGTTTGAAGACAATAGTGGTGGATTACCAACCCAAGAAGCTGCACTTGCGACACCCGAACCTGGGGTCTTTGATGCTTTTGACCCCACAGGCAATGCCGTTGACCTTGATAGTCCACAGGCAACCACTACACCCGAAACGCAGCCTGATCCTGATCCTGATCCAGAACCAACTCCTGAGCCAGAACCAGAGCCTGAGCCAACTCCTGAACCTGAGCCTGAGCCAACTCCTGAACCTGAGCCAGAGCCAACTCCTGAGCCAGAACCAGAGCCTGAGCCAACTCCTGAACCTGAGCCAGAGCCCACTCCAGAGCCTGACCCAGAACCAGAGCCTGAGCCCACTCCTGAACCTCAGCCGCAGCCAGAGCCTCAACCGCAGTCGGATCCTGAGCCAGAGCCAACTTCTGAGCCTGAACCCGAAGTTAACGCTACGATACAAGCCGAAGCGGGAGTGTATGACCCAATTCCTTTAGGCGAAGATTTTACACTCAACGGCTGCGGTTCTGATTTTAGTTCAGAAATTATCTGCAATATCACTGACACGTCGGATTTTGAGCTCGTCTGGCTCATGGACGGCGTAGAAATAGGCACTGGTCAATCTTTGCTGGTTAATACAGGGGAGAATACCCTGTTCGATGCGTCGGGTAACTATACGGTAACTTTGCAGGTCAGATATGATGGCAGTTTGGTTGGAAGTTCTGGTGATACTGTTAATCTCATTAGTGGTGGCACTGTCTTTTTACCAAGTGATCTTGTGCTCACAAGTTCAGATTCAGCAATTATTACGCTTTATACCAGTGTGCCAGAACCAGCGTCTGCATTATTATTAGTACCAGGGTTACTCTATATCGCTCGACGAGAGAAAAAACGCAAAAAGCACATAAAGAAATAATATAGCCAATTGCATTATTCAGGCCCAGTATGATTCGCGCAGTAAAATTTCTGGCGAAAGCGAATCGCACTTAAGACTTGAGAAATTAAAGGGGCGTAAGTCAGCTAAACAAACACAAAGCTCAAAGGCAGGAAAGCCCAGACAAACACGCTACATAATAGTCGAAGGGCAAAGAATTGTAGCCATTACGTACGTTGACGGGTGGTGATCCCTGCGGGACTCGAACCCGTGTTTCCGCCGTGAAAGGGCAGCGTCCTAGGCCACTAGACGAAGGGACCACTTAGTCAACGGAGGCTTAGATACAAATCATAAGCAGCCCCGTCAATCACTTTCTGAGAAATAGTGATTTTTTCTGAATATTTTATTCACCCTGTCCAAATAAAACCATCACCCCTTATGGTGGACCTATTATCGCTGCGTCATCCAAAGTCATTTCCACTTTCTCATAGCCGCCCCATGTATTTTTTTTAAGACGGCCCGCAATATGAAACCGTCGCCCCAAACCACTCAGCA
>JABABO010000225.1 GCA_014238195.1 Kordiimonadaceae bacterium
AGGAGGCTGTTTGCGTTGGTATCCAATCGTCCTTAAAAGACGGGGATACATGTATCACAAGCTACCGTGCGCACGGTCATATGATCGCAGCCGGCGAAACACCAAAGGCTGTGATGGCGGAACTTACGGGCCGTTCTGGGGGATGCAGTAGCGGTAAAGGTGGTTCTATGCATATGTTTGCCCCTGACAAAGGCTTCTATGGTGGACATGGTATTGTTGGCGCACAGGTATCCCTAGGTACGGGCTTGGGTTTTGCTGCAAAGTACCGCAAAACTGATAGTGTAAGCGTGACTTATTTTGGGGATGGTGCTGTCAATCAAGGGCAGGTTTATGAAAGCTTTAATATGGCGGAGCTTTGGAAGCTTCCGGTGATTTTTATCATTGAAAATAATCATTATGCCATGGGAACCAGCGTAAAGCGCGCCTCCAGCCAAGTGGAACTGTGCAAGCGCGGTGAAAGCTTTAATATCCCAGGTAAGCAGGTTGATGGCATGAACGTGCTTGCGGTACGTGCTGCTACTGACGATGCTGTTGCCCACTGCCGTGCTGGTAAAGGCCCAATGATACTAGAGATGAAAACATATCGCTACCGTGGGCACTCCATGTCTGATCCTGCAAAATACCGTTCAAAAGAGGAAGTCGCAAAAATGAAATCAGAACGCGATGCGATTGAGCTCATGAAACAAATGATTCTTGATAAGGGTTTCAAGTCAGAGACAGAACTAAAAGCCCTTGACAAGGAAATCAAAGCGCAAGTCGCTGAAGCAGCTTCCTTTGCACAGGAAAGCCCAGAACCAGCATTATCTGAACTTTATACCAACGTGTTAGCATAGGGAGACCATACCAATGGCTATCGATATTACAATGCCAGCCCTATCACCAACGATGGAAAAAGGCACACTTTCTAAATGGCTCGTCAAAGTGGGTGACAGTGTTGAAAGCGGCGATCTTATCGCTGAGATCGAAACCGATAAAGCGACTATGGAAGTCGAAGCAGTGGACGAAGGCACTGTTGCAAGTATTTTGGTTGAGGAAGGCACGGACGATATTCCTGTCGGTCAAGTGATCGCTGTCATCGCGGAAGAGGGTGAAGACATAAGCGCGGTATCAGCACCAGCAGCAGCCCCCACACCGGCACCTGTTGCTGAGGCCGTGGCAGAAAGCGCACCTAACGCTGCCGCGGATCACATTGCACCCGTTGCTGATACATCAAATTTGCAGGACCCAGAAATTCCCGCAGGGACGGCGATGATTGAAATGACAGTGCGTGAAGCTTTGCGAGATGCAATGGCAGAAGAATTACGCAAAGACAGTGATGTGTTTGTTATGGGTGAAGAAGTCGCAGAATACCAAGGGGCTTATAAAGTCACACAAGGCTTGTTAGATGAATTTGGCGCAGAACGTGTTTGGGACACCCCGATTACCGAACACGGATTTGCGGGCCTTGGGGCAGGGGCAGCGTTTGCGGGCTTGAAACCTGTTGTTGAATTTATGACCTTTAATTTTGCCATGCAGGCGATTGATCACATTATTAACTCAAGTGCTAAATCCCGTTATATGTCGGGTGGCTTAGTTAAAAGCCCGATTGTTTTTCGCGGTCCAAATGGGGCAGCTAGCCGTGTTGCAGCACAGCATAGCCAGAATTATGCGTCTTGGTACGCGAATGTACCAGGCTTGATTGTGATTGCCCCCTATGATGCCGCCGACTGTAAAGGCTTGCTGAAAGCGGCTATTCGGGACCCGAACCCTGTTGTGTTTTTGGAAAATGAACTGATGTACGGCGAAAGCTTTGAAGTGCCTGATCTGCCTGATTATGTCGTACCGATTGGCAAGGCTCGCACGTACCGCGAAGGGGCTGATGTCACAATTGTTACCTATTCCATCACGGTTGGCGAAGCTCTTAAAGCCGCTGATATGCTAGCAGAAGACGGCATTGCCGCTGATGTGATTGATCTGCGGACCATTCGTCCATTGGACATCAATACAGTGATTGAAAGCGTGAAGAAAACCAACCGATGCGTTGTTGCCGAAGAAGGCTGGCCGCAATGCTCGGTCGCGAGTGATATTTCGGCACAGCTTATGGAACAAGCCTTTGATTGGTTAGATGCACCTGTCACCCGCGTCAATAGTGTTGATGTACCCCTGCCATACGCCAATAATTTGGAAAAAGCCGCTGTTGTTAACGCTGAAAAGATTGTCAAAGCGGCGAAAGCCGTTTGTTATGCTGAATAGCGAACTTATGAACATTGGAAAATTATTCACTAATAACAAGCACTATCAATTCGTTCTTTAAAGAGGGCTAAGACCATGTCTATTGAAATATTTATGCCGGCGCTATCGCCAACAATGGAAACAGGGACACTTGCTAAATGGCTAGTGGCTGAAGGCGATAATGTTGAAAGCGGTGATGTCATCGCTGAAATTGAAACTGACAAAGCGACTATGGAAGTTGAAAGTATTGATGACGGCACCATTGCTAAAATTTTGGTGGCTGAGGGCACGGACGAGGTACCCGTCGGGCAGATAATCGCGATTATGGCTGAGGAAGGGGAGGACGCTAGTGCGATTGATGTTTCTGCACCTTCTGCTGCCCCAAAAACTGCGCCTGTACCTGACGCTGGACAAGAAACGGCCTCACCAGTAGCGCCTGTTGATCAAGCTCCTGCTCCAGCGCAAGCTGCTGCATCTTCGTCTGTTACAACAGGCGACCGTGTGAAAGCATCCCCACTGGCAAAAAGAATTGCCAAACAAAGCGGGGTAGATATTGCAGCCATATCAGGCACTGGCCCACACGGTCGCATCGTGAAGCGGGATGTGGAAGCTACGCTTGCTGGTGATGGGGCCGTTGCTGCTTCTGCACCAGCAACCCCAAGTCCATCAGCGCCTGCAACTGCGGTTGAAACCAATGTTTACGGTCCTCATGATGATATTCCGTTCCGTGAGGAAAAACTTAAAAACATGCGCAAAACGATTGCTAAGCGCTTGACAGAATCTAAAACAACGGTGCCGCATTTCTATCTAACCGTTGACATTGAGCTTGATAATTTGCTGACGCTGCGCAAGGAATTAAATACCAAAGGCGCCGATGATGGTATTAAAGTGTCGGTCAATGATTTTGTCATCCGTGCCAGTGCTTTGGCGCTGAAAAAAGTACCTGCTGCTAATGTTCAGTTCGGCGGCGATAAAATGTATTGGTATGAACGCGCAGACATTAGTGTTGCCGTAGCCATTGAAGGTGGCCTTGTCACGCCAGTTGTTCGCGGGGCTGACAGCAAAGGGCTTGGTGAAATTGCAGCCGATATGAAAGACTTAGCAGGACGTGCACGTGATGGCAAACTCATGCCTGAAGATTATGCAGGTGGGACCTTCTCGATTAGTAATCTTGGGATGTTTGGCATCAAGGAATTTTCAGCTGTGATCAACCCACCGCAAGGGGCGATTTTAGCGGTTGGTGCAGGTGAACAACGCCCTGTCATCCGTGACGGGGCTGTAGCGGCTGCCACAGTGATGAGCTGCACATTATCATGTGACCACCGTGCCATTGATGGTGCCGTTGGTGCAGAATTTTTGAAAGCCTTCAAAGGGTTTATGCAAGACCCAATCACCATGTTGTTCTAGGGAGCAGGTTCATGAGTAAATCCTATGATCTTGTCGTCATTGGCGGCGGCCCTGGTGGTTATGTTGCTGCTATTCGCGGTGCTCAGCTTGGTATGACTGTCGCGTGCGTTGAGCGTGAGCATTTAGGCGGCATTTGCCTGAACTGGGGCTGTATCCCCACTAAGGCGTTACTTCGGTCCGCCGAAGTCATGCACCTAGCACAAAATGCCTCATCCTTTGGCCTAAAAATTCCAACCGTTGAATTTGATTTGGACGCTATTGTTAAACGTAGCCGCGGTGTTGCGGGCCAGCTATCAGGTGGTATCGGGCATTTGTTAAAGAAAAACAAAGTCACCCACATTGAAGGCGTTGCAAAGCTGGCGGCAAAAGGCAAAATCACTGTGACCAAGGCTGGTAAAGCCACCGAAGTGGCGTACAAAAATGTGATTGTTGCAACAGGTGCGCGGGCGCGGGAGCTACCACACCTAAAAGCCGATGGCAAACAGGTTTGGACATACAAGCATGCCCTAACACCTGATACTGTTCCTGGTAAACTTCTGGTCATTGGCTCAGGGGCTATTGGCATTGAATTTGCCAGCTTTTTTAATGATCTAGGCAGTGATGTTACAGTCGTTGAAATGATGGACCGTGTACTCCCTGTTGAAGACCATGAAGTCTCAGCTTTCGCTGAAACATCTTTCAAAAAGCAGGGTATGACAATATTGAAAAAAGCATCTGTTACTGACCTGAAAACTGGCGGCAAAAAAGTGACTGCAACAATTGAGGTTGGCGGTAAAAATCAAACAGCCGAATTTGACCGCGTTATTTTAGCCATTGGGATTACAGGTAATGTTGAAAACTTAGGGTTAGAAGAAAACGGTGTGAAGATTGACCGTGGACACATTATAGCGGATGAATGGGGCTTTACTGGTTCTGATGGAATATGGGCAATAGGGGACGTTGCAGGGGCACCTTGGTTAGCCCACAAAGCCAGTCACGAAGGTATCATTACTGTTGAAAAGATAAACGGCGAAAAAGACCTTCACCCAATGGACAAAAACAATATTCCCGGCTGCACATACTGCCGCCCGCAAGTAGCGAGTGTTGGCAAAACGGAGCAAGCCTTGAAAGAAGAAGGCCGTGATATTAAAGTGGGTAAATTCCCGTTTGTAGGAAACGGCAAGGCCATTGCGCTGGGCGAGACAGAGGGTTTTGTAAAAACAATTTTTGATGCTAAAACGGGTGAACTCCTTGGTGCGCACATGATTGGCGCTGAAGTTACGGAAATGATCCAAGGGTATGTTGTCGGGCGCACCTTGGAGACAACCGAAGCAGAATTAATGCATACAGTTTTCCCGCATCCAACACTGTCCGAAATGATGCACGAAAGTGTCTTAGATGCCTATGGCCGTGTGATTCATTTTTAAGCGTCACAGATCGTGACAGACCGGGTTTCAAATTGTAAATTTATCCCCATATAGGATAACAGTCTATGCGGCGGTAATGGATGACCACTATGAATAAACCAGATAATAAACAGCAATTTGAGCGCAAGCCGAAGTGGATTAGGGTAAAAGCCCCAACATCCCGGCAATACGGTGAAACACGCAAAATGATGCGTGATTTGAAGTTACATACAGTGTGCGAGGAAGCGGCTTGCCCGAATATTGGGGAGTGCTGGGAAAAAAAGCACGCAACTATTATGATTTTGGGTGATACTTGCACGCGGGCCTGCGCATTTTGTAATGTGAAAACGGGTCGACCCATGGCTGTTGATCCGCTTGAACCCCTGAATACTGCAAAAGCCTGCGCTGAAATGGGCTTGAATCATATTGTTATCACAAGTGTTGACCGTGATGACTTGAATGATGGCGGCGCAGTGCAGTTTGTGCGCGTTATTGAGGCCCTGCGTAAGCATAGTCCGAACACGACTATTGAAATCTTAACGCCCGATTTTCGTGGTAAACAAGGCGCGGTTGAAATGGTTGCAAAAGCCAAGCCCGATGTTTTTAATCATAATTTGGAGACAGTGCCGCGCAATTATCCAAAAATTCGCCCTGGGGCGCGTTATTACAATAGCCTGCGCTTACTTGATACTGTCAAACAGATTGACCCTTCGATTTTTACCAAATCAGGCATTATGGTTGGTTTAGGTGAAGAACGCTTGGAAGTCAGCCAAATGATGGATGATATGCGCATGGCAGATGTGGATTTTATGACCATTGGTCAGTATTTGCAGCCAACACCTCGGCACGCGAAATTACACCGTTTTGTCACACCCGATGAATTTAAGGCCTATGAGCGCATGGCTCGGGGCAAAGGATTTTTAATGGTGTCCAGTACACCGCTGACGCGGTCTAGCTATCATGCGGGTGATGATTTTGCTAAGCTACGCACTGCCCGCGACAAGAAACTTGCAGCTCTTAAAATCAGTAAAGTACCAAGTGATAAAAAAGTAAAGGGCTAGGAATGCCGCGTTTCACCGATGAACGTACCTTACCATACACGCCTTTACAAATGAGTGATATGGTAGCAGATGTTGCAAAATATGATCAGTTCTTACCTTGGTGCAGGGCGGCACGCATATATAAAATGATTGAAAAATCACCGACCACTCGACAATTTGACGCTGACTTGGTGGTTGGTTTCCATATGTTTAGGGAGCGTTTTTCATCCCGTGTTACAGTTGAAGACGGTGTCAGTGTGAATGTTGATTATCTTCGTGGCCCTATGCGAAAATTGTATAATCATTGGCTTTTTCATGAGACACCTGATGGTGGCTGCAAAGTTGAATTTGAAGTTGACCTAGCTTTTCGCAGCTTAACCCTACAAGCAATGATCGGTGGTGAGTTTGAACGTGCGACCCGTAAAATGGTCAAGGCATTTGAAGACCGTGCTCATGAATTATATAGTGAGACCAATAAATAAGGATGTCATTATTAGCAAAGTCTCTTGAGATAAGTCGAACCGACACAAATACTTATAGCCAAATGTGGTGATCAATATTCACCGCAATTGGCTATATGCCTGATGCGGGACTGTAATATTGATTAGGCGTAAGTCAGTATTGTTGATTTGAGCAATGTTAAGGCATGTACCACAGTGCGTTTGCGCACATAACTGCGACCGTTTGCTGTGAATATTTTTTTTTCCGCAGTAGGGATTTGGCCTTGTGCGTGAATACCAAACCATACCAATCCCACAGGTTTTTCGGTCGTACCACCATCAGGCCCAGCTATTCCAGTGACCGAGACAGCAATATCAGCATCACTGTTAGCAATAGCACCAAACGCCATTTCTTTAGCAACAGAGTCTGATACAGCGCCAAATTGCTGCAAGGAAATATCGGACACATCTAGCATCTGCATTTTTGCAGCATTACTGTATGTAACAAAACCGCGATCAAAAACGTCAGAAGAACCTGCAATTTCGGTCAGGGCACCTGCGATTAAGCCGCCCGTACAGGATTCAGCAGTTGTAAGCTTAAGGCCCCGTTCGCGGGCCAATGCCAAAACTTCACTTGCGATTGATATGGATCGAGGATCAAACATATCTTATCAAAGCATAGTCAGGGCTATAATGACAAGTGCAGCTAACCATAAAGTTTGGGCGACCATCAAAAAAACCGGTTTCATACCGACTTCCGCTAAGCTGCGAAGGTTGGTTTTTAAACCAATCGCAGCAATCGCAGTGATTAAGCAGAAGCGGGAAAAGCCATTAATTGCATCAGTTACGCCTACCGGGATAGTGATTATGCTGTTGATAGCGACAAAAACAATAAAAGCAACAAGAAATGAAGGGAGCAAAGGTGCTTTCGCACCTGTGTTGCTTTTGGTCCCTGAAAGACGAAAAGCGAATAAAATACACATGACAACGGGCAGTAAAAAGCTCACTCTAATGAGTTTCGTTAGTGTTGCGATATCGCCAGCTTCGGTTGATATACTGTAGCCTGCGCCAACAACTTGTGCCACGTCATGTATAGTGGCACCTAAGAAAATACCAGCATCACGGTCAGATAAATCAAGTGCATTGGTAATAATCGGGTAAATGATCATCGCAAGTGTGGATAAGGTCGTCACACCAATCACTGCAAAAGCAGTATCGCGAGGTTTATCATCGGTTTTTGGCATCGCGGCGGAAATTGCAAGGGCAGCGGATGCACCGCAGATAGCCACAGCACCCCCCGTTAAAGCACCAAACCGATGCTTTAGCCCAAAAGCCCGCGCAAGCACGATACCAATCCCAATAGTTGACGCAACAGCAACAATAAGCAAAAGAACGGTATTTATCCCGAGCGCAGTAACATCCTGAAAAGCAATGCGAAATCCAAGCAGTGCAACCCCCAAGCGGAGAACGGTTTTGCTGCTTACGACAATGCCAATGGTGCATTTATCATCTTCACCCAAGAAATTGAGCGCCATACCTAATAGGAGCGCAAACAGCATCGCTGGGGCGCCGTAATGCTGGCTAAGGAAGCTTGCAGCGAACCCAACCGTCATCGATATCGCAACACCAGGGAATAGGGTTTTAAAATTTTCATGCATAAAAAGTGGCTCAAATATAGACTTCAAACAAACACAGATGTGTATAAACCAATAAGTATGATCACACCAGATGCGAATACGCCTGCAACAATATCATCAATCATCACACCAAACCCCCCTGATATATGGTCATCAAGATAGCTAATAGGCCACGGTTTTATAATATCAAAAATTCGGAACAAAACGAATGCGATAATATAAAGGGTATAACTACCAGAAAACATGTAAACGGGTAACAAAGTGATCCACATACCTGCGACTTCATCAATGACAATTTCACCTGCATCATGTATGTTTGTCATGCGTTCAATTGCATTAATCGACCATATCCCTAAAATAGTGATGATGACTATAAGGGTGCAGTAAGCTTTGATGCTTATTTCAGATTCGATGAGTGCCACACCTGCGAGCATTGCGGCAAGCGACCCCCAAGTACCAGGGGCAGGGCGTACCCAGCCGCTGCCAAAAAATGTTGCAATCCAGAAGTGAAAGGATTTATGCCCGTTATGCCAATTTCGCAGTGATGATTTTGCCATATCTAAATTTAAGTCCTATCCCAAGGTAAACGCACCGTTGCTGTGGCACTCGCTGCAATACCTTCACCGCGCCCTGTAAAGCCTAGTTTTTCAGTTGTGGTGGCTTGCACAGATACCCGCTTAATGTCTATTTGCAGTATATCGGCGATTCGTTGCCGCATTTTAAGACTATAAGTCGCGATTTTTGGTGCTTCACAAATCAACGTCACAGCCACATGCGCGATCATGCCCCCAATGTCATTAATGCGCTTTGCCGCATGTGATAAGAAGACAGCGCTGCTGGCCCCGCGCCACTGTTTATCGGATGGTGGGAAATGGCTACCAATATCACCGTCCGAAATTGACGATAAAAGTGCATCGGTCAGCGCGTGCAAACCCACATCAGCATCCGAATGGCCCCTTAAAGCTTTATCATGGTCAATTTTTATGCCGCACAGCCATAGATGATCCCCATTTTTAAAACGATGTACATCATAGCCTTGGCCTGTTCGAATATCACCCAACTGTTGCATCATCATCATTTCAGCCTGAATAAAGTCTTGTGGTGTTGTAATTTTTATATTGTGGATACTGCCACGGCAAAGCGAGACTTCAAAACCCTCAGCCCTTAACACACTGGCATCGTCCGTAAAGTCCATTCTATGCTGGTGTGTTGTATGAGCGGCGTAAAGCGTTTTGAAATCAAATGCTTGAGGAGTTTGAACTTGGTGGAGTTGTTCGCGCGGCACATTGTCCATAAGGATGTTTGCTCCCTGATCTGACCGTACCAAAGTATCAACGACAGCTATAGTTGGGATCACTCCTTTTGTTTTTCCAGTCGATAACCCATCGCATAGGCTTAAAATAATATCAGCTGTAACAAAGGGTCGTGCTGCATCATGAACAAATACATATTGGCAGTCTGAGTTTATAGTCTTAATCGCTTGTAAACCGAGGAAAACACTTTCCTGCCTTTCAGTTCCACCAAAAACAGGGCTGGCTAATCCTGAAAAATTTTCTGACAAGCTTTCGGATAAATTTTCTGTCGCTTTTTCATACAAATCAACATCATTTGGGTGAATCACAGGTATGATGATAGCATCTTTAGAATGCCGTTGAATGGCGTTAAGCGTATGGGTTAAAAGCATTTTTCCCGAAACTGTGCGGTATTGCTTAGGTAAACCTTGACCCGCACGCCCCCCACGCCCAGCTGCCACAACAACGAAGGCGGATTTTCCTAGTATATCGGCAGCAATTTGTTGGGGATAATTATTTTGTTCAGCTTCTTGCATCTAAGACTGGTCTTTTCCTACAGTTTCTGGCATAAATGCCTAAAATTTAAGCAGTGTTGATATTTTTATACACGATTATTATGGAACGATACTATGGCTATTACCATTGGTCCCGTAGAAATCAAAGACCCAGTTATCTTAGCGCCGCTATCAGGCGTTACAGATATGCCGTTTCGGCGTATGGTCAAGCACTTTGGGGCAGGTCTTGTTGTTTCGGAAATGATTGCGAGCGAAGCGATGATTCGCGCGACCGAGCGCAGTATGAAAATGTCATCAAATTGTGCTGACGAATTTCCCATGTCAGTGCAGCTAGCAGGCTGTGAGGCAGCACGCATGGCGGAAGCCGCCAAGCTGAATGAAGATCGTGGGGCTGCCATGATTGATATCAATATGGGGTGCCCAGTTAAAAAGGTAGTGAACGGGCATGCTGGTTCGGCACTGATGCGTGATCTTGATCACGCGGGGGACCTTATTCACGCGACAGTCAATGCTGTCTCCTTACCCGTAACGCTGAAAATGCGCCTTGGTTGGGATGATAACAGTATTAATGCACCGCAACTTGCTAAAATTGCTGAGCAAGCTGGTGTTAAAATGATCGTTGTGCATGGACGCACACGCTGTCAAATGTACAAGGGTTATGCGGATTGGAAACGGGTAGGAAATGTTAAACAGGCCATCACTGTACCCTTGATAGTCAACGGTGATATTAATACAGTATCAGATGCTGATAAAGCCTTAGCAGAAAGTGGCGCTGATGGGGTTATGATTGGACGTGGCAGTTATGGAAAACCATGGTTTTTGAGCCAAGTCATAGCACATCTTCGCAGTGAAACACCACTGGCAGATCCTGATATGCAGGTGCAGTTGCAAACGGTTTTAGATCACTATGAGGAAATGCTGCACCATTATGGCACGGTTACAGCGGTGCGGATGGCGCGTAAACACGTGGGTTGGTACACAAAGGGCCTGAAAGGGTCTGCTGAGTTTAGGAACGCCGTCAACCGCATAGATGATCCTATGACTGTGAAAGAAGCCCTAAAGGCCTTTTATTTGCCACTGTGTGAAGAATTGGCAGCATAATGAGCTTGACTAAGACAATCCCGCAAGATGATTCTGAACAGTCAGGTCACGATTGCGCGCCTTCAGGAAACCAGAAAATATTGAGTGAACAGGTTTTACAGGCCCTGAGCCAAACAGTAATATTGGTTGATGCTCAGAATAGAATTGTTAGTGCTTTTGCTGACAGTGAAGTCTTTTTGGGGCGCTCAAAAGAAAATTTATTGGAACTTCCCCTTGCTGATTTAAAGGGAATTGGCAAGGTCGTCTCTGAAATTACCAGTCGGGCACGCGATGAAAAAATACCTGTGAATAGTTATAATTTGCCGCTTAAACCTGCGATAAATGATTTTGAAATTATGGATATTCACGCGCAACCTTTTGGCAAAGATGGGCAAGTTTTGCTGTCTTTGCAACCTCGCAGGCTATATTCCTTTCTTGATCGTCACGATGATATGGAAGCCGCAGCCAAATCTGTTGGGGGACTAGCCAGTATGCTGGCGCATGAGATTAAGAATCCTTTATCAGGCATAAGAGGTGCGGCCCAACTTATCAGTCGGGATACAAATGAACATCATATAAAATTGACAGAATTGATTTGTAAAGAAGTAGATAGAATCAAAGACTTAGTAGACGATCTTGAAGGTTTTTCTATACCCATATCTACTGATTTCCAGCCTGTTAATATTCATGAAGTTCTAGATCATGTCGTGGATGTTGCTGTTGCAGGATTTGCTGCAAAGGCTAATATCAAACCGCTTTATGATCCTTCACTGCCACCTGTAAGGGGGCACTTTGATCGGCTTGTTCAAGTTTTTTTAAATCTCGTTAAAAATGCCATTGAAGCTGCGGGGCCGTCTGCTGAACTCACCATCACGACAGCCTTCAAGCATGGCATTAGTATTAAGGATGAATTGGGCAACCGTATTCATCTTCCTATTGAAATTATGATTACGGACAACGGCCCTGGTATCCCCGAGGCCCTTAAATCGTATTTGTTTGATCCATTTGTTTCGGGCCGTGAGGGTGGTACAGGCTTAGGGCTTGCTTTGGTTGCACGGTATATTAGCGAAATGGGTGGGACTGTTAGTGCCGAAAACCAAACACAAACCGCACTATATCCCGCAGAAGGGAAGACGCGACACAGCAGCGGCGCAAGCTTTAAAGTAAAGCTTTCAGTCTATGATGATAACTCCTTGACTGATGCGACTGCTCAGATTGAAAGTCAGGTCTCATGAAGCAGAAAACCTATAGTATTATTGTTGCCGATGATGACATTGCCATACGTATGGTGGTTGGCGAGGCAATGCGCCAAGAAGGATGGATCGTCTTAGAAGCAGAAGATATCCCAGAATTGAAACGATTGGTACAATCTGGTCAAGGGGACTTGGTTTTATCTGATGTGATTATGCCATCGGGAAATGGCCTTGACGTTTTGCCAGAACTTTTAGAAGCACGCCCAGAGCTGCCATTCGTTATAATGAGTGCGCAAAATACGCTTTCAACAGCGATGACCGCGTCCAGCCGTGGCGCATATGAATATCTTCCAAAACCTTTTGATATTGATGACTTAATAAGCATAGTTAAGAAAGCACTTAAAACAAATACATCTCAAGCAGGGCAAGTTCAGGATCTGGGTGAAGACAATTTATTGATTGGTCGTTCTCAGCCGATGCAAGACCTATATAAAGCCATGGCGCGCGTTGTTCAGACTGAATTAACAGTGTTGATTGCGGGTGAAAGCGGTACAGGGAAAGAGTTAGTCGCCCGCGCCATGCATCTGCATGGGCCGCGCCGTGATAATCCTTTCGTGCCTGTGAATATGGCGGCAATCCCGAAAGAACTGATCGAGAGCGAGTTGTTTGGCCATGAACGGGGCGCTTTTACTGGGGCGGAAAGCCGCACTTTAGGCCGTTTTGGGCAAGCAAAAGGGGGAACTTTATTTCTTGACGAAATTGGTGATATGCCCCTTGAAGCACAAACAAGATTACTGCGTGTTCTGCAAGAGGGGGAATATCGTACAGTCGGCGGCAACAGTGTGATCAAAAGTAATGTTCGGATTATAGCTGCAACAAATAAAAATTTGCGCGATCAGGTGCGTAGCGGTGATTTTCGTGAAGACTTATTTTTTCGCCTCAATGTCGTACCACTCACACTACCAGCCTTAAGGGACCGCAGTGAAGATATCCCAGCTTTAGCTATTCACTTTCTTGAAAAAGCTGTTGAAATCGGTTTACCAAAAAAGTCCTTGTCCAGGGGGGCACAAAATACATTGATGGCTTTTGATTGGCCCGGTAATGTGCGGGAACTGGAAAACTTACTGCAACGTGTCTGCGCACTTTATGCTGAAGACGTCATTTCTGGCGATGTTATTAAAACTGAACTTGAACGTTCCACGTCAGATTTAAGTGGTGGATTGTCTCCCTTAATCGCCCATATGGGGGGTGGTAACTTATCACAAACTGTTCGCATGCATTTGGATCAATATTTCGATCATCATGAAGACGGCTTACTGCCGCCAGGTTTATATCAACGTATTTTACGTGAAATTGAACGGCCACTTATCCAAAAAGTTCTGTCAATTACAAAGGGCAATCAGGTGAAGGCTTCTGAATTATTGGGTTTAAATCGTAATACTTTGCGCAAAAAAATCAATGAACTAGAAATTTCAAGGTACTCTAAACGTAGCTAAGTTATTGAAAAAAAAGACTTTTAAATCTATTGTGTGATAATTGTGGAACTCATGTTGTAAATATGCATCATACAGTGTGATGACAGATAGCAAAAAAGATCCATCGAATATGAATTCTGGCCTATGGCCGGGCAAAGTTTCTTTGCCCAGTCGTCGGTTAGCGCGGTTCATGTTGCTGGCCCGTAAAATAAACCTTGGAAATCGTTTTGAAATAATTTTATCGGTTCTGGCTGTTATTGCTGCAGTGATTACTTTTATCGCCATGTCTCGTAAAGATGCACCGTTTGATATTACATCTGGGCGCACCATGACAGTGCTGCTCTATATCAATTTGGTCCTATTGCTTGCCCTCGGGGCTTCGGTTGGTCGGTGGTTCGTTCGTATTTGGCTGGCGCGGCGTTCTGGGGCTGCGGGGTCGCGTTTGCATACCCGTGTCACAGGCGTTTTCATTGCGATTGCCATTTTCCCGCCCATCATTATGGCTGTTTTTTCTTTTTTGTTTTTGGAGTTTGGTATCAGAACATGGTTCAGCGAAAAAGTTCGTACCACATTGAATAGTTCGCTTGAAGTTGCGGAGGCTTATTTGGTCGAACACCGCGCTACGATTGAACAGGACATGGTGGCGATCGCGATTGCTTATAGCAATATGGATGCCATAGAGCGCATCAATTTGGCCTCGATGCAACGTGTTGCTGATAGTGCTTTGTCGACACGTTTGCTGTCAGAAGTCATTGTTTTTGAGGAGCGTGATGGTCATGGAAGCTACCTAGCGAGCGCGTCTCAAGGCTTAGAGCTAACAACATCCCGCATCCCAGATGATTATATAAACCGTGTGCGTCGCGGAGAAATCGTCATTGCATCTAATCAGGCCGATAAAACTGTTATCGCCATGACACGGATGTATAGCTTTGCTAATCCAACATATTTATATTTAGCGCGCGATTTGAACCCACAGGTGCTTGGCTATCTTGAGAGCACCCGAAATGCTGTGCAAAATTATGAAACCCTTGAGGGGCAACAAACGAGCGTTCAATTACAGTTTTCTGTTGTTTTTATCATAATTTCCTTGTTGATTCTTTTGGCAGCAATTTGGGTTGGGCTTTGGTTTTCATCACGGCTGGTGACCCCATTATCGCATCTGGTTAATGCTTCTGAGCGCATCGGGCAGGGCGATCTTGATGTAAGGGTCCCAAGTTTACCAACAGGTGATGAAGTTGGTACTTTGTCCCGCGCCTTCAACCGAATGACTGATCAAATCTCTCGGTCACAAGATGCCTTAGTAGAAGCCAATTTAGAGCTGGATGAAAGACGCAGGTTTCTTGAGGAAGTCCTTGAAAGCGTATCAGCAGGTATTATCGGCCTGACAGCTGATACAGGTGTGTATTTACCCAATAAATCTGCTCTAAAATTGTTAGGTGTTCAGGCTGGGGACATTATGTCTGTTCCTTTGGGCCGTGCAGTGCCCGAGTTTAGCCGTTTGATAAACCTCGCTACACATTCGGAAACAAGCTTCGTACAAGACCAAATTGCCTTAGATGTTGGTGGCGAAACATGTATTTTACTTGTACGCATCACGGCCCAACGGGGGGTAGATGGGTTGTTACAAAGCTATGTGGTGACATTCGATGATTTAACGGATCAGTTAGCAAACCAACGAACAGCAGCTTGGTCTGATGTAGCCCGACGCATTGCTCATGAGATCAAAAATCCGCTCACACCCATTCAGCTTTCCGCAGAACGTTTAAAACGAAAATATTTAAAAGAGATTGAAACCGATCCTGCAATTTTTAGTCAGTGCACAGACACAATCATTAGGCAGGTGGGGGACTTACGCCGTATGGTGGATGAGTTTTCTAGTTTTGCACGTATGCCAACACCACTTTTTAAACATACGGATGTTGTTGACCTTATTCGTCAATCGGTATTTCTGCAAAATGTCGCGCATCCCAGTGTGACTTTCACAACAGATTTGGATGCGATTAAAGTATCTGTGTTGTGTGATGGTCGTCTTGTGGGGCAAGCGTTCACAAATCTCATTAAAAATGCTGCAGAATCTGTTGTTGCGCGCATTGAAAATGATAAAATGTCCGAAAATAAATTAATCGAGAGTGAAACAATCGAATCTGGGCATGTTGGAATACGGTGTGAGCAAAACGAACATGAAACAGTCATAATCGTGAAAGATAATGGTATAGGATTGCCGCAAGGCCACAAAGATCGATTGATGGAACCTTATGTAACAACTCGGACAAAAGGAACGGGACTTGGGCTAGCGATTGTACGCCGTATTATGGAAGAACATGGGGGGACTGTTCGTTTATATGATCGCAGACCTATAGGTGCACGTGCTGTGATGACATTTAATCATAGTGCGCTAGAGGTCAGAGCTGAGCGGTCTCGCAGTCATAATGAAGATAGTAAAAACGCCGCAGAATGAAATATATAATAGTTTAGAAAAAGACTTAGATACAGCAGATAACAGGAGTTGCCAAAAATGGCATTAGACATTCTTATCATCGACGATGAAGCTGATATTCGCGAATTAGTAGCGGGTATTCTGGAAGATGAAGGTTATGGAACACGTACAGCACATGACAGTGATAGTGGCTTAGCAGAGATTGAAAAAAGGCTCCCCTCACTGATGGTGTTGGATATTTGGTTGCAAGGTAGCAAGTTGGACGGGCTGGAAATGTTAGAGCTGGTTAAATCTAGGCACCGAGACTTACCTGTCATTGTAATCAGTGGACATGGTAATATTGAAACAGCTGTTGCCGCTATCAAAAAGGGTGCTTATGACTTTATTGAAAAGCCTTTTAAGG
>JABABO010000021.1 GCA_014238195.1 Kordiimonadaceae bacterium
AAAACCGAATATTGGGGACTGAAAAACCTTCAGTACCGCATCAAGAAAAACCGCAAGGGTCATTATGTTCTATTGAACTTAGATGCCCCGCACGTTGCAGTCGCTGAACTAGAACGTCAAGTACGTCTACACGAAGATATATTGCGTTTTATGACAATCCGCGTTGAAGAACATGAAGAAGGTGATAGCATCGTTCTTCGTTCCAAAAATGATAAAGACCGCCGCCCACGCCAAGACCGTGGCGAACGCGGCCCACGTAGGGATGCAAGATAATGACTGCTCGTCGTCCATTTTTTCGTCGCCGCAAAACCTGCCCGTTTTCTGGCGAAAAAGCACCAAAGATTGATTATAAAGACGTTCGTCTACTGCAAAAATATGTGTCAGAGCGTGGTAAAATCGTTCCTAGTCGCATTTCTGCAGTATCTGGTAAGAAGCAACGCGAACTGGCAAAAGCTATCAAGCGCGCCCGTAATATCGCCCTGCTTCCTTACATCGTTCAATAGCCTAGTAGAGGAGAATTAAGATGGAAATTATCCTTTTAGAGCGTATCGCAAGACTGGGCCAAATGGGTGATATCGTGACAGTGAAAGACGGCTTTGCCCGTAATTTTTTATTGCCACAAGCCAAAGCCTTACGCGCCACGACATCTAACAAAGCTCGCTTTGAAACCGAGCGCGCCCAATTGGAAGCGGCTAATTTGAAAGCACGCGATGAAGCCGAATCGGTTGCTTCAAGCATGAAAGGCTTGAAAGTAATTATGATTCGCTCAGCTGGTGAAAGTGGTCAGCTTTATGGTTCAGTATCGTCACGGGACATCGCTGACGCAGTGACCGAAGCTGGTGTTACGATTAAACGCACACAAGTAAACTTAGACCGAGCGATTAAAACACTTGGCCTGCATGAGGTTCTTATTAAGCTGCACCCTGAAGTCTCTGAAACTGTTAAAGTGAACATTGCACGGTCAAGCGAAGAAGCTGATACGCAGTTTGAAACAGGCTCAGCCGTTGTTGAAGATCATGAATTTACCCCTGATTTTGAAAGCGGATTCGACCCCGAAGACGGTGATGAAGCGAGTGCAGAAAACTCAGACTCTGAAGATGCTGAAGCAACAAAAGACAGTGATGAAAAAGAAGCTGTTGAAGCTTAATCTTTTATAATCATTTAGAACTTATGGAACGGCGCTTTTTGGGCGCCGTTTTTCGTTTCCCGTCTTTCGTATATAAAATTTATCCCCATAGTTATCCCACTGTGGATAAGATAACGTGAATAACTGAATATTTTTCATGACAGGTCTGTCTTATAACCGCTAAAAATTATCAAAGAAGCTAATAAACACAAATAAAGAATCAGGAAAATTATGGAAGCCGTCTCATCAGATGTTGCAAATGACCGTGGGGTAGATACTGATACAAATAGGGATGAAAGTACCCTAAGTTATCGCCAGCCCCCCCATAACTTGGAGGCTGAACAAGCCTTGCTTGGTGCAATTCTTGTCAACAATGAAGCCGCGCAAAAAGTACAGGGGTTTTTGTTACCTGAGCATTTTTATGAACCAGTCCATGGGCGTATTTATGAAGCCGTCTTGCGGCTGTCTGACAAAAATCAAATCGCCGATCCCGTTAAGCTAAAGCCATTTTTTGAGCATGATGAAGCCTTAAAAGATGTGGGTGGCGCCCAATATTTAGTACGTCTCGCCGCCAGCGCTGCTACTATTATCAACGCAGAAGATTACGGACGTAACCTATATGACCTAGCCTTACGCCGTGATCTAATCGGTATTGGTGAAATGATGGTGATTGATGCTTATGACGCCCCCGTTGATGAAGAAGCAAGCGAACAAATCGCCGAAGCCGAAAAAAAATTATTTGATCTTGCCGAAATGGGTCAAGCGGATAGCGGTGCACAAACTTTTTCCAAAGCCCTTAGAACTGCTGTTGAAAATATTGAAAATGCCTACCGTGATCCAGATAGTTTATCAGGTATAACCACAGGCTTGAAAAGCTTGAACGAAATGATGGGTGGTTTGCATGCTAGCGACTTAACCATCCTTGCTGGACGCCCAGCCATGGGGAAAACTGCCCTTGCGACCAACATTGCTTTTAATGCCGCCAAACGCTACGCCGATGACCGCGAAGACGGACATGATCTAGAACGCAGCAAAGGTGCAGTTTGTTGTTTTTTTAGCCTAGAAATGTCAGCGGATCAATTGGCTGCACGGATATTATCAGACCGCGCAAATTTGCACTATAATGGCCACGATAATATCCAAAGCCATGACATGCGCCAAGGCAAACTCACCGACGAACAATTTGAAGCCATTGCCCGTGCAGCAATGGAGCTTGAAGACTTACCCCTGTTCATTGATGATACCCCTGCTTTATCTATCGCTAGTCTGCGCACCCGCGCCCGTCGTTTGAAGCGTCAGCATAATTTAGGCCTAGTGGTTGTTGACTACCTGCAATTGCTGCGGGGTTCTGGCAAAAGCAGTCATGAAAATCGCGTCCAGGAAGTTTCCGAAATTACTCGTGGCCTTAAGGGTCTGGCCAAAGAGCTTCATGTACCTGTATTGGCCTTATCACAGTTGAGCCGCCAAGTAGAACAGCGAGAAAACAAGCGTCCTATGCTGTCTGACCTCCGCGAATCTGGGTCCATTGAGCAAGACGCTGATATGGTCATGTTTGTTTTCCGCGAAGAATATTATAAGGAAAAAGAACAGCCATCGGAATCTGAAGTGGAAAAACACGCGGCTTGGCAAGCAGATATGGAAGCACTATACGGTAAAGCCGAAGTCATTATTGGCAAACAACGCCACGGCCCTGTTGGAACTGCACAATTAGCGTTTAAGAAAGAAGTCACACGCTTCATGGACCTAACCGACGCAGAACACCTGCCCGACCAATATTAACTTGCTCAAAATAAGGCCCCAAAAATAAGGCCCAACGATATTAGGCCTTATTTAAACCGCTTCAAAAATCGCTTTAGAACGGGATTTCATCATCCAAGTCAGAACCACCCTGCGAGCTACCAAAGCCATCATTAGTGTTGCCGCCACCCTGATCATTATCACCAAAACCGCCATTGTCTTGATTATAATTATTACTACCGCCAAAATTGCCACCGCCTTGATTGTCGCCGCGACTGCCCAACATCGTTAGCTCACCACGATAACGCTGTAATACGATTTCAGTTGTGTATTTATCTTGGCCTGATTGGTCTGTCCATTTGCGGGTTTGCAAAGCCCCTTCAATATAGACAGACGACCCCTTACGCAGATAGTTTTGCGCCACTTTTCCCAGCGCTTCGTTAAAAATCACCACGCGGTGCCATTCGGTTTTGTCGCGGCGTTCGCCTGTATTTTTATCTTTCCAACTTTCTGTCGTTGCGAGAGACAATTGCACAACTTGGCCACCATTACCCATTGAACGTACCTCTGGGTCACGCCCCAAATTACCCACTAGAATAACTTTATTCACACTACCAGCCATTTTATTCTCTTTCTTTTGATGTCATTAATCATTTGATGGATAGTGCACTTAAATCACACGAATCCCTCATCGGTGTTGCCACGACAGTAAGCAGAGTCGCCAGTAATTTAAAGTAATAATTTTGCCCTTTGAGCTTTTTTCTTTTCCCTGTTACACTGGAAACAACACAGGGAAAAGCAATGACAATCAAATCAACCTACGCATCAATAGTATCGATTTTTTTAAGCTTCCTATGCCTCAGTATGCCTGTTTATGCGCAAGCTGGCAAATGTGAGGGAAACCCAGCGTTTCGTGCCCTTGATTTTTGGGTGGGGGAATGGGACGTTTTCAACAGCACAGATGGTGCAAAACTTGGCACGAGCAGTGTTCAGCCGATACAAAAAGGCTGTGCCGTAAGCGAACGATGGCGCGCCCAAACTGGCAGCACGGGCGAAAGCTTGAACTATTATAATCCTATTACGGATCGGTGGCGTCAAGTGTGGGTGTCCACAGACGGTTATGCCATTGATATTGTTGGCAATATTAATAAGGATGGTCAAATGGTGATGGTCGGCGAAATACACTATTATAGCACAAAAATCATCCGACCTTTTCAGGGGACCTGGATCAAACGTGATAACGGCAGCGTTCGGCAATATTTTCAAGAACAAGACGATAGCGGTAACTGGCAAGATTGGTTCAATGGCATTTATGTGCGCCAAAGCCAAGAATGACTGAATAAGATGAAGCCACAAAACTAACATCATTCTTTCCTAGGCATTTTTTATAAATTTGATGATCTTTTACGCATTTTGTTCTTTATTTGTTCTTGCGTTTCGTTTAATATTAAATTTAATTATCTTACGTAGTCATTGGGGCAATGATTGCTATTGCTGATAACTATTGACTCTCTGGCTATTGTCTCACTATTGACATAGTCGCTTCAAAGCGTCCCTTGACGTGCTAATGAAATATATTTTTGGAAAAACAACATGCTAACGCAAATTTCTGTCCGTGGTGCCCGTGAGCATAATTTGAAGTCGGTGGATGTTGATATTCCCCGCGACAAGCTTGTTGTTATCACGGGCCTTTCTGGCAGTGGTAAAAGCTCGCTTGCTTTTGATACCATCTACGCTGAAGGCCAGCGCAGATATGTCGAAAGTCTAAGCGCTTATGCCCGCCAATTCCTAGAAATGATGCAAAAGCCCGATGTTGATCATATCGAAGGTCTCTCCCCTGCGATTTCTATTGAACAAAAGACTACCAGTAAAAACCCTCGCTCCACGGTTGGCACAGTCACCGAAATCTATGATTACATGCGGCTACTTTGGGCGCGTATTGGCGTGCCTTACAGCCCTGCAACGGGCCTGCCTATCGAAAGTGCTACGGTCAGTCAAATGGTTGACCGTATTCTGGGCCTTGGGGACGGTACACGGCTGTATTTGATGGCACCAATTATTCGGGGCCGCAAAGGGGAATACCGCAAAGAATTTGCAGATTTGCAAAAACGCGGGTTCCAGCGTGTGAAAGTGGACGGTGATTTTCACTTGATTGATGAAGTCCCTGCCCTGAACAAAAAAATCAAGCATGATATTGATGTCGTGGTTGACCGATTGGTCTTAAAGGATGGAATTAGTCAGCGCCTCGCCGATAGCGTTGAAACAGCGCTTGAACTTGCTGATGGCCTTGTGGTTGCCGAAATTGCCCATAAACCTGAACACGTACCAGCGGATGGCCCCGTGCGCCACCTAATGAGCGCGAAATTTGCTTGCCCTGTTTCTGGTTTCACGATTGAAGAGATCGAACCCCGCTTATTTTCTTTCAATAATCCGTTTGGGGCTTGCCCAACATGTGATGGTCTTGGCAATCGTTTATATTTTGACCCTGAACTGGTGGTGCCTGATGAAAGCCTTAGCTTAAAAGGCGGCGCATTAGCAGCGTGGGCCAATAAATCCAAAAACCCTTCACCTTTTTATTTCCAAGCGATAAAAGCCGTTGCAGCACATTATGGTGCCGACATTGACACACCTTGGTCAAAACTTCCTGTCGACTGCCAAAAGGCGCTTTTATACGGTACAGGACGCGAAACAATTACTATTGTCTATGCTGATGGTAAAACCAAATTTCAAACCAATAAGCCTTTTGAAGGGGTGATTAATAACATTGAGCGCCGCTGGCGCGAAACCGATAGCAACTGGATGCGTGATGAATTATCCCGCTATCAAGCCTCTACCACATGTGATGTTTGCAAAGGTGCCCGGCTAAAAAGCCAAGCTCTCGCTGTAAAAATTGATGGAACACATATCGGTAAAATCACTGATCTATCAGTAACCGCTGCCTATAATTGGTTTATAAATCTCCCCGAAAGGCTAACAGATAAACAAAACACTATTGCTGAAAAGGTATTAAAGGAAATTCAAGAACGCCTTGGTTTTTTGAACAATGTTGGTCTGCGTTATCTAAGTTTAAGTCGGTCATCTGCTACGCTCTCTGGCGGTGAAAGCCAGCGTATTCGACTGGCTAGTCAAATCGGTTCAGGCCTAACAGGTGTGCTTTATGTGCTTGATGAACCATCGATTGGTCTGCATCAGCGTGATAACGATAAACTTTTGGAAACACTTAAAAACCTGCGCGACATCGGCAATACTGTTTTAGTGGTAGAACACGATGAAGACGCTATACGCACGGCGGATTATGTGTTTGATATTGGCCCAGGTGCTGGCGAACATGGCGGTCAAATTGTTGCCCACGGCACACCCGACGATATTATGGCACACCCGAACAGCCTGACTGGTGATTATCTAACAGGCAAACGGATGGTGCCAATCCCTGCCAAACGCCGCAAAGGCCATAAAGGCAAAAAGCTGACTGTAAAAGGCGCACGCGCCAATAACCTTAAAAATGTCACAGGGTCTATCCCCCTTGGCACCATGACATGCGTAACAGGCGTTTCAGGGAGCGGGAAATCCACCTTCACCATTGAAACACTGTATAAAGCTGTCACCAAGCAGTTGAATAAATCACGCATACACCCTGGGGACCACGATAGCATTAAGGGTTTGCAACATATTGATAAAATCGTTGATATTGACCAAAGCCCAATTGGGCGCACACCGCGTTCTAACCCCGCGACATATACAGGGGCTTTCACACCAATCCGTGAGTGGTTTGCCGGCTTGCCAGAGGCTCAAACACGCGGTTATAAATCAGGCCGATTTAGCTTTAATGTCAAGGGTGGGCGCTGCGAAGCCTGTAAAGGCGACGGCATGATCAAAATTGAAATGCATTTTCTACCTGATGTGTATGTTGAATGTGACCAGTGCAAAGGCAAACGCTATAACCGCGAAACGCTGGAAATTCGCTTTAAGGACAAATCCATATCCGATGTTCTGGATATGACTGTTGAAGACGGCGCCCAGTTTTTTAAAGCGGTGCCTGCTATCAGAACCAAACTTGAAATGCTGGAACGTGTGGGTCTAGGCTATATTCATGTGGGCCAGCAAGCCACGACGCTATCAGGCGGTGAAGCCCAGCGCGTAAAACTAGCAAAAGAACTTTCAAAACGATCTACGGGAAAAACGCTTTATATTCTAGACGAGCCAACAACAGGCCTGCATTTTGAAGATGTTCGCAAACTGCTTGAAGTCCTGCAACAACTGGTCAATCAAGGGAATACCGTTGTTGTGATTGAGCATAATTTAGAAGTCATCAAAACCGCCGACTGGATATTAGATTTGGGGCCAGAAGGCGGTGACGGCGGCGGTGAAATTGTCGCGGTTGGGACACCTGAAGACATTGCCAAAAATCAGCGCAGCTTCACAGGTCATTATCTTGGCCCTATATTGCAGCGCTGCGCAAATCTTACAGAAACTGCCGCAGAATAATCATACCTTTAAAAGCTACTGTTTGGCTCGTTAAGAAAGGCAACTTCTTCTTCTGTGCTCTGACGATTTAGAACTGCATTGCGATGTGGATAACGTCCAAAACGGTCAATGATGGCTTTATGTTTTAACTCAAAATTTAGTGTGGACTTCTGACCAACTGTTTCAAACACTGCAATTGCCTGTTCATGTATCAAGGCGCTTTCGCTATGCATATATGGCATATATAGCCAATTGCGGTGAATATTGATCACCACATTTGGCTATAAACCTTTGTTACGGTTCGACTTATCCCTAAGGACTTTGCGAATGATAAGATTATCATTCATTGGTCTCGCTATAGCTATTCTTTTTACTTAACTATTCTGCATACTTCCAGTAAACAGGGATCGCAATCCGATTAATTTTTATATGCTTGTTATAACTGAATAAATGATGCAAGCCAGCGCAGTATATTAGACTATGACCAACTTGTTAAAACCTATTCATATTATTGGTGGCGGACTTGCAGGTAGCGAAGCTGCTTGGCAGGTGGCAAATGCGGGTGTAGCTGTTATTTTACACGAAATGCGTCCTGCGCGTAAAACAGATGCCCATCACACCGATGGCTTTGCTGAGTTAGTGTGTTCCAACAGTTTCCGTTCAGATGATGCTGAAAACAATGCAGTTGGCTTACTGCACGCCGAGATGCGCAGCCTAAATAGTTTGATTATGGCTGCGGCTGCAAGGACAAAGGTTCCAGCGGGATCAGCGCTTGCGGTTGACCGCGATGACTTTTCACTTGAAGTCACACAGGCACTTGTGAACCACCCTCTGATCACGGTCGATCGTAATGAAGTCGCAGCTTTACCACCACCAGATTGGGATAACGTCATTGTTGCAACAGGCCCCCTGACAAGCCCTGCGCTCTCAAATGCTGTCCGTGATTTATGCGGTGAGGACGGCCTGGCTTTTTTTGACGCTATTGCCCCCATTGTTTACAAAGACAGTATCAATTTTGAGCAAGCTTGGTTTCAAAGCAGGTACGATAAAGGCGACGGTGCTGACTATATCAATCTACCCATGTCAGAAGCCCAATATAACGACTTTATCCATGACCTAAACACTGGTGAACAAACTGTGTTCAAAGAATGGGAGGCAGACACCCCTTATTTTGATGGCTGTATGCCAATTGAGGTAATGGCGGAGCGTGGACCAGAAACATTACGTTTTGGCCCGATGAAGCCTGTGGGCCTCACGAACCCACACAGCCAAGAAGCCCCGTATGCTGTTGTGCAACTGCGCCAAGATAACAAACTTGGTACGCTTTACAATATTGTGGGATTTCAAACAAAACTGAAATACGGTGAACAAACACGCATTTTTAAAAAAATACCTGGCTTGGAAAATGCTGAATTTGCACGCCTTGGCGGACTGCACCGCAATACATTTATCAACAGTCCTCGCATCTTGGACAATCAACTGCGCCTGAAGGCTGACCCGCGTCTGCGCTTTGCTGGTCAAATCACTGGGGTTGAAGGTTATGTTGAAAGCGCAGCGATTGGGCTGCTTTCGGGTCGCCTCGCCGCCGCAGAGCGCTTGAACACACCCATTTCAACACCACCAGACACTACGGCTTTTGGTGCTTTGCTAAGCCACATTACGGGGGGTGCTGACGCCAAAACCTTTCAGCCAATGAATGTAAATTTTGGTCTATTTCCAGTATTAGAAGGACGCAAAATGAAAAAACGTGACAGAAAACCTGCTAAAGCAAAGCGTGCTATGGAGGCACTAGAATCCTGGAAACAAGAAAACGGTCTTACCTAGATAATTAGCAGATGCAGCCCCAACAAAATCAATTTTGATCGGCCGTAAAGCATAATATTTAGCCCTTTATACCATGACCTTCTGCTGCAATGGGTGTCTTAGAAATATATTGATCAATCGCTGTCGTCAGTGTATCAAGCGCCCCGCAACCATTTTGGCATAGCCTCGCTAATCTGTCGCGGTTTGCTGTGGCACGGTTCAGCATTTCGCGCTTTAAAAACGCGACACCTTGCAATCCCAACGTCTGAGTGTCGTTTGGATCAATCGCCAATGCTTGCCTATAATATTTTAGTCCCTTTCCCGTCTCGCCGTTTGCTTCATAGGCACGGCCAAGCCCACTGAGTGCTTGCACATTTGCCGGATTAGCGACTAATGCACGCTCAAACAATGCAATAGCCTCCTTAGAATTTAAGGCTAATTTTCCATTACCAGCCATAACCAATGTCGTTGATAACTGCTTGTATTTCATTGCCGTTCCCGTTTCGGCATATACGGGAAACACCATCGACACAAAGGCAAAAATCGTAATTGAAATAAAAGCAAATGAAAATTTAAACATCCTCAACATCCTAAAATATCTATTAAACTACCTTATTAGAACCTAGATTAGCGGCATAATATGCCAATGTCTGCATAAAACATAATCTGATACCTGTTAAATATTAATCAATTCCGCGCCCCTTTACAGTCAAGAGCTCATCAGTGCAATAAGTTCATGTGTCATCCGTCTTGCCGCCGCCGAAGTGCGGCAATATAAAAACCATCGGTCTTGTGACTATGTGGACTAAGCTGCAAATCATAAATATTCATTGCATCACTTTTAGGTGCGGTACCCTTCAGGTCGCATGTTGCCCATAAATTTTGGTATGATATGCGCTGCCACCCACCGTATTTAAGTAAAAATTCATCGACAATATCCTCATTTTCGCAGGGCAGTACAGAACATGTCATATAAAATAGTTGACCGTCTGGTTTCACCAACAAAGCGGCCTCAGTAAGCAATTCAGCCTGCAGTTCATTCAGCGCTGTCACCCGGCTTGCATCCATACGAAAACGTAAATCAGGGCTGCGCCGCCATGTACCTGTACCACTGCAAGGGACATCAACGATCACCCTGTCCATCTTACCCTTATAAGGACTTAGGATGTTACTACGCTGCTCCTGAGTGAGGGTTATTGTTTGTATATTTCTAGCCCCTGCCCGTTTGGTACGCTTTTTTAGCTCGCTCAAACGGCGTTTTGACACATCAAAAGCAAATATTTGACCCTTATTTTCCATATCCGCAGCCAGTGCCAAAGCTTTACCCCCAGCGCCAGCACAAACATCCGCAACCATCATACCAGGCTTTGACCCCGTCAATGCGCTAGCGATTTGGGCCGCCTCATCCTGCACTTCGATCAAGCCCTTTTGGTAAGCCTGATGCTCAGTGAGGCGGCGGTGAGTATCAACAGTTATGCCATCAGGTGCATACTGTGTTTGGTGAAAGTCCGCTAAATTTACACTGCCTGATTTCATTTTTAAGCGATTAATCCTGAGTGTCAGTGGGGCTTGCTGATTAAGGCTTTCAATTGCGCCGGTCAGCGATGAACCGTAACGAAGCCTAAATCCGTCTACCGCCCATTCGGGGAGGTTATGCGTTAATGTTTTAGATAAGCTATTTTTGTTAACCTGTTTTATTTTATTGATTAAATTAATTTCTTTGCCGCTTATTGCTTCGGGTGCAAACCGATTGTCCCCAGTGAAGGCATCAAAGGATTGCTGAGTAAACACACAGTGTGTAATCAATAAATTTCTGGCTGAGATATCGCCGCCTAGCAGATGATCATATAGGGTTCTGCTGCGTAAAATATCATATAGCATACCTGTAATAAAGCGGCGATCCCCGCTACCCGCATATCGGCGTGTGCGGAAATACTGAGCTATAATAGTGTCGGCGGGACGCTCTCTCACGCCCTTTAATGACATAACAAAGGCATCTTCGATTAAGGCTAGAAGCTCCTGCACTGCTGATAATCTTGCCGCATACTGCATATTACATTTTACTTATTACTTAGCAGGATAATTAGGCGATTCCCGTGTGATGGTCACATCATGGACATGACTTTCTTTCAAGCCACTGTTAGTAATGCGTACAAATTCAGCCTTTGTATTCATTTCTGCAATCGTACCACTGCCCGTATAACCCATCGCCGCCCGCAAGCCACCAACCAACTGGTGCAACACAGTATTTGCAGGGCCTTTATAGGGGACTTGGCCCTCGACACCTTCGGGGACTAATTTCAACGAATCTGTGACATCCGCTTGGAAATAACGATCCGCTGAACCCCGCGCCATCGCCCCGACACTCCCCATGCCTCGATACGCTTTATAAGAACGCCCTTGATATAAAAACACTTCGCCTGGGGCTTCTTCTGTACCTGCTAACAAGCTGCCGACCATACAGGCGCTGGCACCCGCTGCTACGGCCTTGGCTACATCACCAGAGGTGCGCAAACCGCCATCTGCAATCACTGGCACCCCTTGCGGCTTAGCAACCTTCACAACATCCATAACCGCAGTTAATTGTGGTACACCGACCCCAGCAACAATGCGCGTCGTGCAAATAGACCCAGGTCCAATACCAACCTTTAGGCCATCAGCACCCACATCAATAAGGGCTTTTGCAGCGTCTGCTGTCGCGATGTTACCCGCAATAACCTGTACCTGTGGCCATTGCTTTTTAAAACGAGCGACTTGGTTTACCACATGTGCGCTGTGTCCGTGCGCAGTATCCAATACAATCAAGTCAACTTCCGCTTCCACAAGGTGCTGGGCGCGGATATAGCCCTTTTCGCCGACAGTTGTCGCTGCTGCCACACGCAATCGTCCTTGTCGGTCCTTACAGGCATTTGGATTTGCGACCGCTTTTTCCATGTCCTTGACTGTCACAAGACCAACGCAGCGGTAATCGTCGTCCACCACAATCAATTTTTCAATACGGTGATGATGGAACAAGCGTTTTACTTCGTCGCTTGAAACACCTTCTTGTACTGTTACAACATTCTTAGTCATCAATTCGGACGCAGGTTGACCCATATTCGTGGCAAATCGCACATCGCGGTTCGTTAATATCCCAGCCAATTTCTTTGGGCCAGTGCTGCCATCACCGCGTTCAACAACTGGGATACCACTGATTTTATAGCGCGACATCAAATCCATCGCATCGCGCAAAGTTTCATCTGGATGCATAGTAACAGGATTAACAACCATACCTGATTCGTATTTTTTCACTTGGCGCACCATTTGAGCCTGTTCGTCTTCGGTTACATTGCGGTGTAACACCCCAATCCCACCGGCTCTAGCCATCTCAATAGCCATGTCCGCTTCGGTAACAGTATCCATCGCCGCAGATAGTAATGGCATGTTAAGCTCGATATTACGGGTAATCTGGGTGCGAATATCCACTTGCCCCGGGATATAATCGCTAGCAGCAGGAACAAGCAGAACATCATCAAAAGTAAGGCCAAGGCGAATATCCATGAGTGGTCCAATCAAGCATTTTACTCCCATAACTGCGCGCCTATTGGGCCGCTAAATGGGTAGCGTCTGAAAAAGATATTCGCCGTTCCATACATCGAAATGCCTTATTGATGCAATGGGATTCTTAATAAGAATGATTTTTCATGTGATTGCAGGCCTTGATGGCAGATTCTCACAGACTTTTACGAAACCCTTGTGCCACGACAAACCATTCCACAGAATCAGAACGGCTCGCGGGTGGTTTAGCATGTTTCAATTTGGTAAAGTTAGCTTTCAAGCGCTTCATCAGTGTATTATCACTGCCACCTTGCAATACTTTAGATACAAATGTACCGCCAGGTGCCAAGACTTTAATAGCAAAATCAAGGGCTGCCTCACACAAAGCCATTGTGCGAATATGGTCGGTTTGTTTATGTCCTGTTGCCGCATTCGCCATATCAGACAAAACAATATCAACGGGGCCTGAAAGTTTTTCTAATAAACAGGCTTCTGCATCATCTGCCAAAAAATCCATCTGCATAAGCGTAATGCCAGGAATGGGTTCTACCTCTTGCAGGTCAATACCAACGATTTCCACATCACCCTTCAAACGTTCGCTCAGCACTTGACACCAACCCCCTGGTGCACAGCCGAGATCAACAACACGTTTTGCACCGTGTAGAAGACGGAATTTGTCATCAAGTTCCGATAACTTAAAAGCAGCGCGACCGCGGTACCCCAGCCTTTGTGCTTCGGCGACATAGGGGTCATTTAGTTGGCGCTGCAACCAACGCGCTGAGGAATTGGTACGCCCACGAGCAGTTTTCACCCGCACCTTTGCCCCTCTGGCACGGCTTCTCGTTTGCGATTGTTTATTCCATCCACCTGACATGATACGACTATCCAATTTTCCTAAAGTATAAATTGATCATCCGTTTACTCACTCTAAGGCGCAAGATGATTCTTCTTAACTATTCTTATTATTTTGGCTTTGCTTGCGATTTGCGCGCGCACGGCTAAATTGACCACGGCTATGGCGTGGTGGTTCTTCAATTTCCATCAGCCCCCGCAAGATACCTTCCCTGATCCCACGGTCGGCGACACGTAAACTAGGGACATTCCATTTCCCAAGCATGGCTTCCAATATCGCACACCCTGCAACAACAAGATCAGCCCGCTGCGTTCCAATACAGGGCTGAGCTGCGCGCTCAAAGGGGGTCATTAAAGCAACATCATGGGATAACTGCTTAATGTCTTCCGTCTTCATCCAAGCACCATCAACACGTTCACGAATATAACGCGGCAGTTTTAGATGCAAGGAAGCAAGCGTTGTGACAGTGCCACTTGTCCCCAAAAACTGAACACCACGTTTGCCGATTTGTGCTGAAAGTTGCTGCTCATCTTCAAAAGCTTGTAGGTGCAGATCCACCTCCGCGATCATTGCACCGTAAGCCGCCTTTGGATTGGCGCTTGAGTTTTCGGCGAATTTTTCAGTTAAATTCACGACACCCCACGGAATAGACATCCAGCCAATAATTTCAGTGCCCTTATTGGGTAGAATGCGCACCCAAATCAGTTCCGTACTGCCCCCGCCAATATCAAAAACTAATGCATGTTTATTGCTGGGTGCCAGTAACGACTGACACCCCATAACAGCCAGTTTGGCTTCTTCACGCGCTGAGATAATTTCTAGGTTTAGACCTGTTTCGCTTTTTACGCGTTTGATAAATTCATCCGAATTTTTTGCCACACGGCACGCTTCCGTTGCAACATGACGCATACATGTCACGCCGCGACGCTTGATTTTGTCTGCACACACATTCAACGCATCAATTGTCCGGTCCATTGCATCTTCGGTTATTATATTCTCATGAGCCATGCCTTCACCCAGCCGAACAATACGACTAAAAGCATCCACCACCCGAAACCCCTGAAGGGTTGGTCGTGCAACAAGTAATCGGCAATTATTTGTCCCCAGATCAATCGCACTATAAATCCCACGATTGGCACTGCGATTGCTTTGCTCATCAATTAACGGCTGACTGCCTTGCTGATATCCACGGGCCTGATGAGCAAAGGTGTTTTTGGGGCTATCCTCGCCCAAATTTTGCCCAGTAATATTATTATGCTTAATATTATTATGCTTAATATTATTATGCTTAACATTCTTGCGGCCTGATACTTTGGAACCAGTATTATTACGCTCAGTCTGCAACGGTTGCTTATGTTCACGGCTTTTGTCATGATCATCACGATTTAAGTTATCGTTACGATCTTTGCGCTCACGCTTGTCATCTTGATTAAATTCAGCATTTTTATGTTTACCGCGAATATATCTGTTCCGTTTATGTGCCAGCGGTCGATTTTTAAGATCATCCGAGCCGCGACGCGAATGATCGCGCTGTTCTTTGCTGCTTTCTTGTCCGCTTTCCTGACTGTGTGCACGCACATTTTCACGGTTTTTCGCTATAGATTGCTGATTCTGGTCTTGTTGATGACTTTTTTTGCGCCAGCCCTTTCCACCTTTGCTCCGTCTTTGGTTAGACCCATCAGACTTCGCATTTTGTTTGCCCACCGTCCCAGAAAGATGATCATCATCTTCAAAAGACATACTTCTCTCAATTCTTTTATCACCCTGCTGCAAAGACACCAGGTCACTTGCTGATAAGCTTAACACTAATTACCGTTACAATGCAAATGCTTGTGTTTAAAAAGAAATAATAATCTTTACAATTTTGTTCTCATTATGTTCTTGACATATATTCATGGACATTATAAAAGAACATTTAAAGAACTTTTAGAGGAAAAAAACGGATGTCAGTTTCACATATGCTTATTCTCATAGCCTTTGTAATTTTGGGAAGTTTAGGGCTTACAGCTATGCAAGCTGCAATTCGGACCAGTTTTCAGCTATCGGGCATGGACCGTAAAATTAAACCCCTCCTTCGCAGATTTATAAACTCCGCAAGCCATTTAAAAAAATATCTTATACATGTCCGTAAAACACCATCGAACTTTTATTAAGCACACAAAACTCACTGGCCTAAATTTGGCAAAAAATAAGGCGTAGCGAAAAGCACTGAGCGAATAATAAGATCATTATTCATTGGTCTCGCTATATGTATCCCAGACAGCACACTTGATGATCTTAACCGATTTTCTCGCCCTGATAGTCGGTAACAGTGCAATATTGATCAGAGGAACGTTGACGCAATTTATTACACAAGGCGTTTGCGGCACTTTCATCACTAAATGGACCAATAATCAAACGCATAAAGGTGCCAATACCTTCTTGGTTTTGGCGATAAACTACGGGGGAAAGATCAGCAAGATCGGCACCATAATATTCTTTTATGCTTTGCCACCCGTTTTGAATTTGCTCATCTGAGCGATAAGAAGCGAGATGAACCCCAAATTGATCAGTGCCTTCTTCCGATTCACTCGCGATTGGAACCGCAGCGTCGCTTGCACTTGTGCCTACGCTTTTCGTTGAGGATTGCATCGACGTTGGTAAACTATCATCCATGCGATCTTTTAAGGACGCTTCTGCCATTTCAACAGAAAAAATTCGCCCTTCCATTTTTTTTATGTCACGACGTACTGAGCCCAGACTTGTGTTTAGTTTTTTCACCGCCTTTTCTAGTGCAGGATCACGTTTCACATTTGCAAGCTGTTGCGCTATTGATTTCATTTGCTCGTCTTGCTTTCTACTGCTGCGGGCGAGATCAACGTACAAACGTTCTAAGGCATCGAAACGATCTTTGATCTCCATATAATCATCTGACATCACTTCGATTTGACGCGCATTCGTAGTTTGCCGTGCTTCAACGAAAACTTCATCACCCTGCCATAAATCATGATTACCAGTACAGGCTGATAATAGGGACATAATGATAGGCAAAATTGCCATCCCGCTTTTTAACTTAGGCCTAATAAATGGGAAAGATATGACTGTCGCTGTCATTCGCAAAATATGATTATCCATGGTATTATCCTTTACTGTCCCATAAG
>JABABO010000175.1 GCA_014238195.1 Kordiimonadaceae bacterium
GCACTGGGGGCTGTCAGTTGTTGGGGATCAAGTTTTTGTACCCATAGCGGACCCCGAATGGGGCATTGCAGAGTGGGAATATGAACCGCTTGCAGGTATGGCAGCACTTGACATTACAACGGGTGAAGTTAATTGGCGATACGAAAGCAGTCGGGGCTGTTTTATAAATATGGCAGAAATGGATTTAGCCACAGGAACCTTCCGTATTGCTTACCCCAAGTGCCACTTGTTTTATGGCAACTCTGGGGCTGCTCTTGGGCTTGATGATATGGTTCTCGCGGGTACATTAAGTGGGAAGCTACAAGCTTTTTCATTGGTTGATGGCGATATTCTATGGGAATATGACACAAAAATACCTTATGAAACGCTTAACGGTGTCAAGGGCCATGGGGGATCACTCGACAATGCGGGTTCTATCGCGCTTGGTGGCGGATATATGATTGTTCAAAGTGGTTACAGCTACATAAATCAAATGCCAGGTAATGTGGTCCTTGTGTTTAAAAAGAAATCGCTCAAAAATAAAATCAATGAATAGTGCTGCATATTTAGTGAAAATGATAGTCACCAACTGAACAATAAGTATCTACCAAATAGAATTAGGATTATTTAACAAAGGTCCAGCCATAAGCTGGACCTAAAGTTATTTCTAGTTTTCTGCCGTTTACTTACCCATCCGGGTCAGAATTGTTTCAGCTTCATCCATTAACCTGTTCATGCGATTAATGAGGGTTATGTATGGTTCGTCATCCGCTAAATCAACGCCAGCGTCGGTTAGCAGTTCATAGGGATAACGGGAACCACCAGCGGCTAAAACGCCGATATAATCGTCTTTTGCTGATTTATCACCGGCAAGCATACGTTCGGCGAACATTGTGCCGCCTGAAATGCTCGTTGCATACTGATAAACATAGAAATTATAGTAGAAATGGGGGATATAGGCCCACTCAATGGCATAGGCGTCATCAATGGTCATCACGCCATCCTCGTGACCATGATATTTTTTCAGCAAGCCTAAATAAATCTCTGACATTTTTCTGCCAGATAAGGCTTCGCCTGCGGATGCGGTTTTGTGAATTTCTAGTTCAAATTCTGCAAACATTGTTTGACGAAAGAAGGTGCCGCGAATGCCCTCTAGCGCCCGGTCTATATAATATAAACGTTCAGCGTCGCTTAAATCTTGCTTCAGAAGGTACTCTTGCAGCAAAACTTCGTTGGTTGTCGAGGCAAGCTCAGCCGTGAAAATTGAATAGCTATAATTTTCATAGGGTTGATTGCGTTTTGAAAGCATCGAATGCACGGCATGTCCCCATTCATGGCTGAATGTAGAAACATCTTCAAAGCTTTTATTATAGTTTAGCAACACATAAGGGTGAACGTCATAAGCACCAGGCTGCATATAAGCGCCTGACCTTTTACCAGGTTGGGGATAAACATGCATCCAATCACCAGCGAAGCCTTCCTTTAATAGGTCCGTGTATTTTTGACCAAAAAAGGGTGCAAGGGATGTAACGGTTAAATCCTTGGCATCATCAAGTGAAAATTCACGGTCTAAGGAGGTTGTTTCAGGGTAGATGTCATAATAATGCAGATCGGGCAGGCCCAGCATCCGTTGACGCAGCTTTAGGTAACGATGCATTGAACCCAAATTATCATTAGCGGCTGCGACAAGCTTCTCATAAACCGTAGCAGGGATGTTGGCTGCCGCGACAGCTGCCGTTAAAGGGGCCTCATATTTGCGCGAATCGGCTGTGAATGTATGAGATTTCACAAGTGTATCTAGGATTTGTCCCAAAACAGGTTCATATTGCTTCCAAGTTCCAAAAAATGTATCAAAAACTTGCTTGCGAACAGCGCGGTCAGCATTGGCACGGTGTTTTGTATAGGATGACTGGTTTAGTGTGACTTCTGTACCATCGGGCATTGTCATTTGCGGCCAAGGAATACTTGCATTTACCAATAAGCCGTAAATACTTTGCGGTCCTGCTAGGGTTTCGCTGGCGTTCGCCATAACGCTTTCTGCTTCTAGGCTAAGTGTATGGTCGGCCCCGCGTAATATATCACGCAGACCAAAGGCATGTTTTTCTAACTCTGGTTCCTGGCTAATAAAGTCTTCGATTTTGTCTGCACCAATCGAAAGGATTTCAGGCGAGATAAAAGAAACAGTTTGCCCAAATTTAGCGTATACGGACCGGGCTAGTGATAGACGTTCCTGCGCTTCTGCGTCGCGTTGGTCCTCATCACCTTTTAGGGACGTATAAACATAAAGCCGTGCTGTTGCTTTTTGCAGGGCAGAGACTTTGTCGGAAAATTCAAGAAGCTTTGCAGAACTTTCGCCTAGATGATTTTGATAGTCAGCAAGTTTAGCCATTTCGCTCAAAATACGTTCTCGTTCTGTATTCCAAGCATCAACCGATGGAAAAAGTTCTGTCAGGTTCCAGCGAGTTTGGCCTTCGATGTCTTCGCTATTTACCGCCTGCATTGGGGCGAGATATAACGCAGTTGTCACAAGCAAGATTGTTAATGGTTTTTTGGCAGATTTGAACATGCATCACTCCTGAATAGTCAGTGTTTATAATTTAGATAAATATAGCGGTGATTAAGGCGTATATTCGTTTCATTTGCAAGTTTTTGAATCAGACTTACTACTAAAGTTTATTGCGATATTTTTATGCAGTGGTTCAACGTATTATTTCTTGGACACTAATGGCTTTTATAAGGGCGTAACATGTCTGGCCTGATGTCAGTGCTAATCTGTCATGTGAATAGCGCGTAATGTCGCTATATAATTTTGTATTATGCGACGCTCCAATCTGCAGATGATACCGACAAATATTCATTCCAGTGCTCTCTTTTTCCGTTTGGTTTATTGGTGAGATAGCTTTAATGGTCACAGGGATGATATTTAATATCGAGATATCCTGAGGAGGGGCCTTTGCAAGGGAAATATCCTTGCCCCTAATGCGTATCCTAACAGTATCACCGATCTTTTCCCCGCTGTGGGGTATATATAAGGGCACATCACCAATAGTGACACATGCAAGCTCATGAGCGATTTTCATGACTGTACCTGTAAGAACACTCCCCGCATCAGACAGACCTAAAGCCTGATGGGTTTTAGGATTATCAAATACAGCATTTAAATCATCAGTTACCTGTATCGATCCGCCTACCATAAGCGCAGCATGATCCGCGACTGAGATCATCTCATCAACGTCATGAGTGATATACAGGATAGGTATCTGTATTGTACGCGCAAGGTTGCGGATCAGGGACAGGAATGTTTGCTTGCGCTTCGGGTCAAGACCAGATGTTGGTTCATCTAATATCAATAAACGAGGCTGGGCGCTTAAGGCGCGGGCGATTGCAACACGTTTGGCTTCACCGCCAGATAGTGTATTTGGCATACGGCCTAAAAGATGCTGAATATCTAAAGCATTCATCTGTTCTTTACTAAGATGATTACCACCATAAAAAACATTTTTAGCAACGGATAGATGTGGGAAAAGGACACTGTCTTGGGGGACATAGCCGATTCGGCGTTTCCAAGGTGGGTCTAGGGCTATATTCGAATCATTCACTTGGATGGTGTTTTTGTTATGCGCATCCTCAACCCCCGCGATGATACGGGCTAGGGTGGTTTTACCTGCCCCTGACGGACCAATAAGCGCCGTAATGCCTTTCTTAATAACCAATGCAGCTACTGCGCGGGGGTGTATAATATTTATCTTGATTGAGGTTTGCATTATCTGCTGTTCGTTTTAGATTTGCGGGTGAAATATTCTGAAAGCGCTAAACTCATAACAGCGGGTACTAAACATAGAACTGCAAAGCGTATCGCTTCTGTCTCAGCACCTGGGCTTTGACTTGCCGTGTAAAGCGCAAGGGGTAGGGTGCGTGTTAACCCTGGAATATTGGCGGCAAATGTGATCGTTGCACCAAATTCACCAATAGCGCGGGCAAAACCAAGGATAAGGGCTGTCCGTATTCCTGGACTAATCAAGGGTAAAATTATGCCCATATATTGTCGCAGTGGATTAGCGCCAAGGGTTGCTGCAACTTCGATATACGCATTAGGGATCGTTTCATAGGCTTGCATGACCGCGCGAACCATTAAGGGTAGGGCCATAATCATGCTGGCAATCGCAGCAGCGCCCCAAGTAAAACTGGGATTTAAGCCAAGGCTGCTCAGCCAGCTGCCAAAGGTGCTATTAGGTGCTAAAAATATAAGCAGCGCGTATCCGACGACAACAGGGGGCACAACAAGCGGGATATGAACAAGGATATTGATGGAAAATTGCCCTGTAAATCGCGGGCGAGTTAACAGATGGGCGAGTAAAAGTGATAGTGGAAAGCCGATTAGAACAGCCATAAAAGCGACTTTGAGGCTCAGCGATAAAGCCGCAATTTCAAAATCACTGAGCATATTACCAACCCATATGCTTACTATAGGCGTTTAAACCATCACGGAGATCATCCATTAGATCTTCTGGGTCTTCTAGCCCGATATGCAAACGCACTACTGGCCCTTCTGATTCCCAGAAGGTTGCATCACGGTTTTGCTCAGGTGACGTTGGTAAGATTAAACTTTCATAACCGCCCCAACTGAACCCCATCTTGAAATATTTACGACCATCAACCAATTTTGCAGTATCGTCCCTTGTCCCCCCTTTTAGCACAATGGAAAACAGGCCAGAGGCCCCCTTGAAATCACGTTTCCATACGGTATGGCCAGGGCAATTGGGGAGGGCAGGGTGTAAGACACGAGCCACTTGTGGCTGACTTTGCAGCCATCGAGCAACTTTCAAACCGTTTTCCTCATGCGTTTTTAAGCGAACACCTAGTGTGCGCAGACCGCGTAGACCAAGGGTAGCATCATCTGGCGAAGCCGTTTGTCCCATCATGAATGCCGTAGACTGTAAGCGATTAAAGGTACGTTCATTCGCTGTTGCTGTGCCCAGCATGACATCCGAATGGCCCCCGATATATTTCGTGGCAGCATGAACACTAATATCGGCACCTAATGAAAGTGGGTTTAAAAATAGCGGGGATGCCCAAGTATTATCAACAATAGTAAAAACATCTTTCTTCGTTGCGGCTGCTGCGGCGATGGCCCTAACATCAGAAACTTCGAACGTCAGGCTGCCTGGGGTTTCGGCCAGAATACAGGTGGTGTTGGGCTGAAATAGGTTCTTAATATCGGCACCGACCATAGGGTCAAAGAACGTATGTTCAACGCCCATTTTTTTAAGGAAATTCTTAGCAAAAGACCGTGTTGGGTCATAGGCATTATCGGTAATAAGCACATGATCACCTGCTTTTACACAAGCAAGAATTGACGAGTTTACCGCCGCAACACCTGAGGGGAAAAGTTGTGTGCCATGCCCGCCTTCAAGCGTGGTCATTGCTTCTTCCAGTGCCCAAAGCGTGGGAGTCCCTTTGCGTCCATAAAAAAGCTTGCGCTCCTTACCGACATTATTTAGGCGGGCTTGCATTTCAGCATATGTATCAAAAATGCAAGTGCTGGCACGGTAGACGGGTGGATTAACAACCCCATGCGTCCATTCTTTTTTGCGACCAGATGTTGTAATAAGCGTCGCTGTTTTGGCGTTTTTTTTAGTTATTTCTTCGTTCATAGTCATCTCAATATTTATGATGTGCGAATAGCTTTTTATAAACCTTTGCTACAAGGCATAGTGAATTATTCTATGGATTGTCTTATGTTTATAAATGGCACAGTATGCAGAAGCGCATCCCGTGACAACCAAGAAAATTAGCCATGAGCAATTCATGCTGAGATATTAGAGGAAATTATGTGGTGGGATATAGGGTATTAATTTAACGCATTTCGGTGGGTTGGGTTGTCGTCATGAGTATCAAACAAATGTTTATACAAAGGGTGATTAACTTTAAACGTACTTCGGCAGGCAATAAGGTTCGCTTCAGCAACATATGTTGTATATTTTTCACCATCAACAAGCACATGGTACCATGGGCTGTTCTTATCCAATGTGTCGTCATCCATCATCGCAAACCAATCGTCGGATTGGCTGAACACTGGGTCAACATCATAAATGATACCACGGTAATCAATATGCACGTGTTTCACTAATTGGCCGAGGGCAAAACGCGCCTTTTGAACAGTTGGACGGTCTGATTTGTTTACATGGTATGGCTGGGTGTTGTTTGAACGGCGCACTTTACCCTCCTTCCTTCGGCCTTCGACTAGTGATGTGTTCTTTGATGTTTTATGTTAACAAAAGTCGATTAATAAATACTGAATGTGATATAGCGAGACCAATAAATAATGATCTTATTATTTATTGATAAGTCGAACCGACACAAAGGCTTATAGCCAAATAAGGTGATCAATATTCACCGCATTTGGCTATAGTTTTCTGACTCTGTTTGAAATCATCCACAAATATGGTGTGAAAACTTTTGACAACTACGCCCTTTCTGCGCATATGCTGGCATGAATTCAGTGTGTAAATGACAAGGCAAACAGCATGACAGACTATACAAATGACTTAAGCCAGCTAGGCGGAACCACAGGAATTGCAAATAGTCCAGATGAAGCTGTGCTTGAATATGTCCCAAATCCACGGGAGGGTAGCTCTTATCTTGTGCGTTTCACATGTCCAGAATTTACCAGTCTGTGCCCAGTGACAGGTCAGCCTGATTTTGCCCATTTGGTCTTGGATTATGTACCAAATCAAACGTTGGTTGAAAGCAAATCCCTAAAATTATTCCTGCAATCATTCCGCAATCACGCTGCTTTTCACGAAGATTGTACAGTCGGTATTGCTGAACGCTTAGTAAAAGAAATGAAACCAAAATGGTTGCGCTTTGCGGGATATTGGTATCCGCGCGGCGGCATACCTATTGATGTTTTCTTTCAAACAGGTCCCGCGCCAGAAAATATTTGGGTACCAGACCAAGCTGTACCCCCGTATCGCGGACGGGGGTGAGTTAATTTAGAGTGATCGTTTAATCAATCCCAGTGATTTTATGCGTTTGTAAACTGAGCCGCCATTTAGGGTGTCGCATACAATAAGCAATGGCTTTTTGAGTGTTTTCTTGGCTATCTGCGCAGTCTTTTGGTTGCAGGTAAAAATTATCAAAATCGAGACCCACAAACATATCAGGGGTGTTTTCGTCCTGCGGATAGACTAGTTTTAACTCGTTACCGGTTGTTTGCATCAACTTCATATTTGCTTTTGGACTAACGCATATCCAATCGATTCCATCAGGGGCTTTTATGGTACCATTGGTCTCTACTGCAATTTCAAATCCAGCAGCATGAAAAGCTGTAATGAGTGTATCATCCAGCTGTAATAAAGGTTCACCGCCTGTACAAACAACAAACGGTTGCCCGCCCTTACTGGTGTTTGGCCAAAAACTTTTTACAAAAGTCGCAAGACCCAAAGCTGTATTGAACTTACCGCCATTTTGACCATCAACACCAACAAAATCTGTATCACAAAACTGGCAGGTAGCGCTTAATCGGTCACGTTCCAAACCTGACCATAAATTACAACCTGAAAAGCGACAAAAGACAGCAGGACGACCCACCTGAGCGCCTTCACCCTGCAATGTATAAAATATTTCTTTGACGTTGTAGGCCATGCTGAGTGAGCCTTATGGTCTGTAATAAACTGTTGGATCGGCAACATTTGCTTGGGCAAAGCCCTTTTTGCGCAGCAAGCAACTATCACAGTGACCACACGCTTTACCCTGTGTGTCAGGGTCATAGCAACTGATGGTTTTGCCATAATCAACACCTAAGGAAATGCCAACTTGTATGATTTCTGCTTTGGTCATATCAATAAGCGGTGTTTGAATTTTAATGCGCGCGACGTCGGTTACCCCAGCTTTTGTGGCTAAGTTAGCCATATTTTCAAAGGCAGCGATATAGTCCGGGCGGCAATCTGGGTAACCACTATAATCTAAGGCATTGACACCGATAAAAATATCTTTTGCCCCGACCGTTTCAGCGTAAGCAAGTGCAAACGATAAAAATATTGTATTGCGAGCTGGGACATATGTAACAGGAATATCGCCTGCCATATCATTTTCTGCACGGTCCTTGGGTACCTCGATATCGCCCGTGAGCGCACTGCCGCCAAAAATACGCAGGTCAAGCGTTGCAGTTTTATGCTCGCGCGCACTTAAGTTCTGGGCAATGTTCTTAGCGGCTGTAAGTTCTACACTATGGCGCTGACCATAGCTGAAACTAAGGGCATAGACATTGAACCCTTGATCTTTGACCATGGCAACAACTGTTGCGCTATCTAAGCCCCCTGATAATAATACCACAGCTTTTTTCATTGTATCTCTCAAAGTGCCTGCATGAAAATACCGAGTGTCTTATCGCACTCGGCATTTTGTAGTTTAAGTCATTTTTGTTGTGATGTTTATTCGACGGGTGCCGCTTCAAAAACATCAACATCAATTTCGCCTTCTGATTTTGCAACAACGGTGGCTACGGATAAGTCACCAGTAACATTCACAACGGTGCGCAGCATATCCAATGGACGGTCAAACGGCAGAAGAAAACCAACAACAATGGCAGTTTGCTCGGCAGATATACCGATAATGCCTAAAACGGCAGCCAACAGGAATAAACTGGCTGACGGGACAGCTGCTGTGCCAATGCTAACCAGCGTAGTCGTAGCAGCGATCAGAACGTAATCAGCAAGATTTAAATCAATACCAAACGCCTGAGCGGCAAAAACCGCAACAATACCCACATAAAGCGCCGTACCATCCATATTAATCGTTGAGCCTAGGGGCAATACGCTAGAGGCAACAGGTGGCTTAATACC
>JABABO010000163.1 GCA_014238195.1 Kordiimonadaceae bacterium
CTTAATATCTGGCTTAATATCTGGCTTAATATCTGGCTTTTGCTCACGACTATCTGTAACCATGAACCTCTCCCGCGATGAATTATTTTGTGTTCAAGATATTCTAGTACGAATATTTGACAGATTTAACAAGGATACTGATGATTTAGTCTTGCATTTTTTTCTATTATGCGACCACACTGACGCGAAATCACAATGATGATAACCATCAATTTTAAGGATTATATGAGCGACACCGATGAAATTTTGATTGCGATACGGCGGATTATGCGTGCTGTTGATCTGCAATCCAAACGTTTGGTCAAATCGTCTGGCCTTACAGCACCCCAGCTTGTCGTGATGCAGTGCCTGCGCAAGCACGGTAAATGCAAACCGAGCGTTGTCGCAAAAGAAGTAGCTCTATCGCAAGCGACTGTAACCAGTATCCTTGATCGGCTGGATGCTGCGGGCTATACGCGCCGCGACAGAAGCACCGAAGATAAAAGAATTGTTTATGCTTATCTCACACCAAAAGGCATTAATAAGTTTGCACAGGCACCTGAGTTATTACAATCAGGTTTTTTAAGGGAATTTCGTAAATTGGAGCAATGGGAATGTACCCAGCTTGTGTCGTCGCTGCAACGGATCGCTATGATGATGGATGCAGAAAATTTGGATGCTTCTCCAATTTTGGAAGTGGGGGAACTCTCTAATAAAGCAGAATCCTAGCAATCCTTAAAACTGCAAACCAACACCCACGTGATATAACACCCGATGTTTTAAGACCATTTCCCCATGAAACTCCCCATGAGACCCCCAAAAAAACAATTGAAATAATTTACTTATTAGAAGAACTATCTTGCAAGCCTACTGGGGATGAAATATTATACGCCTAAATTTGCTATTTTTGGCACTTTAAGAACCTTTTACAGCTTGATTTAAGTTGTAAGCAACACGCTTTTGTAAGGATCATCATGAGTTTATACACTGACTATTTGAACGAGATCGAAACCCGTAATCAACAAGGCTTAAAGCCCAAACCCGTTGATGATGCAGCCCTTACAAAGGAAATCGTTACGCAAATCACAGATCAAGGACACGCGCACCGCAAGCAGTCGCTTGATTTTCTGATCTATAACACGCTGCCTGGAACCACTGGGGCAGCTGGTGAAAAAGCACAGTTCTTAAAAGACGTTATCCTTGGTGCTGTGGATGTTGCTGAAATCTCAGTAGATTTTGCGTTTGAGCTTTTATCCCACATGAAAGGCGGGCCTTCTGTAGCGGTGTTACTTGACTTAGAACTTGGCGATAACGCTAACATTGCAGCAAAAGCATCAACCGTATTGAAAACACAGGTTTTTTTATATGATGCGGATACAGACCGCCTTGAAGACGCCTATAAAAGCGGCAGTGCCGTGGCTCAAAATATTCTTGAAAGCTACGCTAACGCTGATTTTTTTACAAAACTTCCTGATATTAAAGAAAAGATTAAAGTGGTTACGTATGTCGCCGCCGAAGGGGACGTATCCACAGATTTGCTATCGCCTGGCAACCAAGCGCATTCCCGCTCGGACCGTGAATTACATGGGCAATGTATGATCACACCAGCAGCGCAAGCAAAAATTCAAGCCCTGCAAAAGCAGCACCCTGATGCACGGGTTATGTTAGTGTCAGAAAAAGGCACAATGGGTGTGGGCTCATCACGCATGTCTGGTGTCAATAATGTTGCGCTTTGGACTGGCAAACAGGCAAGTCCGTATGTACCCTTTGTCAATATTGCCCCCATTGTTGGTGGCACCAATGGGATTTCGCCAATTTTCCTCACCACAGTTGGCGTGACGGGCGGAATCGGCCTTGACCTTAAAAATTGGGTAAAAAAACTGGGTGCCGATGGGCAACCTGTTATGGATGAAAATGGTGACCCAATCTTACAGCAAGTTTTTTCAATTGATACCGGGACTGTTCTGACAATCAATACCAAAACACAGAGGCTGTATAACGATACAGGTGACAAAGAGCTTGCCGATATTTCATCCGCACTCACACCGCAAAAAGTTGAATTTATCAAAGCGGGTGGATCATATGCAATTGTGTTTGGTAAAAAATTACAAAGCTTAGCAGCAAGCATCTTGGGTGTAGATATGCCAAAGGTTTTTGCCGCATCAAAAGAAATTTCTAACAAAAATCAAGGCCTGACAGCCGTCGAAAAAATCTTTAACAGAAACGCTGTCGGTGTCGCGTCAGGGGACGCTTTGCATGCTGGTTCAGATGTTCGTGTCACTGTTAATATTGTTGGATCGCAGGATACAACAGGCCTGATGACATCGCAGGAATTAGAAGCGATGGCGGCAACGATTATATCACCGACCGTCGATGGTGCGTATCAGTCTGGCTGTCATACGGCATCTGTTTGGGACGTGAAAGCCCAAGAAAATATTCCAAAACTGATGGGCTTTATGAATAAGTTCGGCTTGATCACAGCGCGTGACCCTAAGGGAGTTTATCACCCTATGACCGACGTGATCCACAAGGTCCTGAATGACATTACAGTCGATGACTGGTCAGTTATTATTGGGGGTGATAGCCATACACGCATGTCCAAGGGTGTCGCATTTGGCGCAGATTCAGGGACTGTCGCCCTTGCGCTGGCAACGGGTGAAGCGACAATGCCAGTCCCAGAATCGGTCAAAGTCACCTTTAAAGGCAAATTGAAAGATCACATAGATTTTCGTGATGTCGTCCATGCGACACAAGCACAAATGCTCAAGAAATTTGGTGATAACGTATTCCAAGGTCGGGTGATTGAAGTTCATATCGGGACTTTGCTGGCGGATCAAGCCTTTACTTTCACCGATTGGACCGCCGAGATGAAGGCCAAAGCCTCGATCTGTATTTCAGAAGATGACACACTCATTCAATCGCTAGAAATTGCGAAAAATCGTATTCAAATCATGATTGATAAGGGTATGGATAATCACACCAAAACCCTGCAAGGACTGATTGATATTGCTGATAAGCGTATTGCTGAGATCGCATCAGGTGATCGTGCGGCCTTAATACCTGACGATACAGCGAAATATTTTGCGGAATTTGTTGTTGATTTAGACGAAATTTCTGAACCAATGATCGCAGACCCAGATGTCAATAATGTTGAGGTTTCAAAACGCTATACCCATGATACCATTCGGCCTGTTTCATATTATGGCGGCGATAAAAAAGTCGATTTGGGTTTTGTCGGGTCTTGCATGGTGCACAAAGGTGATATGAAGATCATCGCTCAGATGCTTAAAAACCTTGAAAAACAAGGGGAAGTGAAATTTAAAGCGCCGCTTGTCGTCGCCCCCCCAACCTATAATATTGTAGATGAACTAAAAGCAGAAGGTGATTGGGAAGTCTTGCAAAAATACGCAGGATTTGAATTCGACGATAAGGCGCCAAAAAACCACGCCCGCGTTGAATATGAAAATATTCTGTATCTGGAACGCCCAGGCTGTAACCTTTGTATGGGCAATCAGGAAAAAGCGGGCAAAGGCGATACGGTTCTTGCAACATCAACACGCCTGTTCCAAGGCCGCGTTGTAGAGGATTCAACAGACAAAAAAGGCGAATCTTTATTGGCGTCCACCCCCGTTGTGGTGCTGTCAAGCGTTCTGGGGCGCACTCCCAGCATTGAAGAATATAAATCCGCTGTCGATGGTATTAACCTGACAAAATTTGCCCCGCCCCTAGGGCGACCTGTCGCAGCACACACATAGCAGGATGATTGTGGCCGTTAAAGCCCCCAAGGCGTAGGGAAATTACGAATTACCTATTTGCTTATCTTTAGCGTGTAAAAACAATACATTCATTGGAAATCAGCGACTATCAATTGCTTCGCAAATTGAGGGGACAGTGCTGGCCCAATCAACAATGCTGCGTACTCATACCTTGAAACCGCATAACAAAAAAGAGCGACTGGGAAAACGTTTATCACCAGATCGTTTATCTTCCGCTCTTCATTGATGGATTTCGTCAATAAAAGCGTTTGGTTTGGTTTGGTTTTAGCGCTGAATTGAACCAAAGCCCTGACCTGCTTCACATCATATCTTATACGATCTGACCATTTTATTTCGATGGCATAATCAGCCGCAGCAGGTTCTGGTTTACTCCGCCAGATCATATCGACTTCACCGTCTTTCCAGCGTGCATAATTCAATTGATTAATACGCGTTGGCCTGTAAAATTGTCCGAAAACTGCCGTTTCAATAATATGACCGATGTCGTCGTCTATTGTAATCGGCCCGTAAAGCGCTGTTCTTAAAGATGGATTTGTTAAATAAACTTTAAAGGTCCAAACACGTTTAAAATGCCGGCCATCTTTATCAATGCGGTGGATGACTTGAATCAAAAAGGCAGCTTCTAAAAACTCTAGGTACTTGCGAATAGTATTTTCAGAAATATTTGTTGATTGCGCCAGTTCTTTGATGCTTAATTCCATACCTGTATTCAAGGCAAGCTTGGCAAAAAATCGGTATAATTCACGGCTATCATCAATACCATAAATCGACGGCAAATCTAATAACAGTACTTTGTCCAAGACATCTTTGCCGATGATACTGTCAAGATCTGTCACACCCGCTTTTTTAGCCAAGGCAACTTCTGGGAACCCCCCATAATTTATATAATCAATAAATTCGGCATTCAATTGATCTGATGTCAGGTTTAAATTATGCTTACCAGCCTTCCTGTCCTCAATAGTTGGTGTTTTGTCAATGAAATCTAAATATTCAAAAAAGGTGAGAGGTGGCAATAAAAAATCCCGAAATCGCCCCGCACCAGATTCAATACTATGATGTTTTAATGCTGCTGCCGCCGATCCTGACACGACAAATTTTATCGTTGGGTAAGTATCAACAAGCACTTTCAAATGCCGCTGCCAATCATCAAGGTGCTGAATTTCATCAAAAAACACATAATGAGAATGATATTTTTTATCGATGATCTGAATGTGTTTTGTATCTTGTACATCTTCCAGAAATGGCAAAAAACTTTCCAGCCATGCTCCTAAATGCACTGGATTATCAAGGGATGCGAACAGGATACGCTTAGCGGGAAAGCCTTTATGAATAAGGGTCGTTATCACCTGTTTCATCATCACTGATTTGCCCGTGCGTCGCGGGCCATAAAGTACCAAGGCACGATTTATGGCAGTATCCTTAACCAAGCTAAGGAATGAGGTAAAAAAAGTACGAGTAGTTTTGTGTTCACTGTGCCAATTAAGCCCCAATTCCCACCAAGGGTTTTCTTTTGTGAGGGTTTTTTTAATAACAGTATCAGAGACTTGCTTCATTATATCACCTTAGATCACGATCTTGACGTTAATTGACTATAGTGCCAAAAAATAAAAAAGTCAATTAACGTTACAATCGTGATGTTAATTTATGAAGTCATAGATTAAACGAAGATGTGATTTTTAGCCCTTAGCACGGTAAAGGCAGCACAGTTATGCATTAGAAAATAAATGAAAATTAAAGCGCGGCGTCTACTGTGAAGCTTTCGCCGCAGCCGCAGCGCCCGCTTTCATTGGGATTGGTGAATTTAAATCCAGTGGAAAATAGGCTGTCTTCAAAGTCCATTTCTGTGCCAAGAATAAACAACAGGGATTTGCGATCAACGAATATTTTCACCCCTTTGTCTTCCACCATTTCATCCTGTGGGTCAGCGTCGATCACATAATCCACTTTATAACCCATGCCAGAACAGCCATGCGTTTCGGTACCAAGGCGCAGGCCAACGGCATCTGGTTGTTTTGCTAGAAGCTTGTGCGCATGGGCAGCCGCTTTTTCTGTGATTGTGATCGCGTTCATATCTTTAATATAATCCTATAACATGCCAAGTTCAAGGCGGGCCTCATCGGACATCATTGACATGTCCCACGGCGGTTCCCAAACCAGCTGTACGCTGGCATCTTTAATACCTGCAACCGATTTTACTTTTAGCTCCACCTCGCCAGGCATACTTTCAGCAACTGGGCAATGGGGTGTCGTCAGGGTCATTGTAACATTAGCAATAGCGTCAGCATTAACCTCAACGCCGTAAATCAAACCCATTTCATAAATATTAACGGGAATTTCTGGGTCATAAATTTCGCGCAGAGCATTTGCGATGTTTTTCTTGAATGCATCTGCATCAGGGTGCGGGACGATTTCAGCAACAGGTTCGTCTAAATCATCTGTTAAATTATTTGACGTATCCCCATCCAAAAATTTATTCAGGAAGTAACTGCCCTCATTTCCCTCCAGTACTGGACGCTCAGGCTTGCCACTCGCTGTAAAGGATGGTTCGCTGTTAACAGCCATTATATCGCGGTCTGATTTATCTTTATTATCTGGTGTCATCCGAATATTTCCACAACTTTTTGAATGGCATCCGCTAAGCGGTCAATGTCATCATATGTATTATAGATACCAAAGCTTGCCCGCACTGTCCCTGGGATTTCGAAACGTTCCATAATAGGCTGAGCGCAGTGGTGACCCGCCCGAACAGCAACCCCGCGGCGGTCAAGAATTGTACCGATATCATGTGGGTGCGCGTGTTCCATAACAAAACTAATCAACGCCCCTTGATGGTCACTGGTACCAATGATGCGTAAGCTGTTATAAGTGCTGAGTTTTTTCACAGCATAATCGCGCAGTTCAAGGCCATGTGCGTGCACACGGTCCAGTCCCAGTGCGCTTAAGTAATCCAACGCTGGGGCCATCGCAATGCCTGCCGCTATGTTTGGTGTCCCTGCTTCAAATTTATGGGGTAACCCATTATAGGTCGTGCCGCTAAAGCTAACCGTATCAATCATATCACCGCCGCCCTGCCAAGGGGGCATTGCATCTAAGTGTTTTTCTTTGCCATATAAGACCCCAATACCCGTAGGGCCATAGGCTTTGTGCGCGGAAAATACATAAAAATCAGCGTCTAAGGCTTGCATATCAATTGGCAAATGCGGTGCCGCTTGACAGCCATCAATCAGGGTAAGCGCCCCAGCATCATGCGCCAAAGCAATGATCTCTGCAACGGGTAGGATCGTTCCAATACTGTTAGAAATATGGGCCACGGCAACCATTTTAGTGCGCTCATTGAGCAAATTTTTATAAGCATCCATATCGATGCTACCGTCCTCTAAAACTGGTATGACTTTAATAAGGGCACCTTTTTCCTCAGCGAGCATTTGCCACGGCACGATGTTGGAATGGTGCTCTAGCTCGCTTAAGATAATCTCATCATCAGGGCCAACATTCTGACGGCCCCACGTCTTCGCCACCAGATTAATGCCTTCGGTAGCGCCGCGTACAAATATGCATTCATGTTCATGCTTTGCGCCAATGAATTTTTGCACAGTCCCACGGGTTTTTTCATAAGCTTCTGTTGCGTCTTGACTAAATTTATACACACCACGGTGAATATTGGCATAGTATTTTTCATACAATTGCACTTCAGAATCTATGACAGCGCGCGGCTTTTGGGCACTGGCCGCACTGTCTAAAAATACCAGATTATGGCCGTGCACTTGTTCATTCAATATTGGGAAGTCCGCGCGTATTTTAGCAGTATCCAACATTCAAATAGCCTCACTTGTTAAATGTGTTCGCATCCAGTTTTGTGTTTTGGCCACAAGCATATCCTTTAGCGCCCCTTCGCTTAATCGCGCCAAGGCATCACCTGTGAAGGCTTCAACCAAAATTTGACGGGCGGTATCAGGATCTATGCCACGCGATTGCATATAAAACAGGGCGTTTTCGTCTAGCTCCCCCACTGTTGCACCGTGGCTGCATTTGACATCATCTGCTAAAATTTCAAGCTCAGGCTTGGCATTGGCTTCACCCGTGCGGTCTAAAAGAAGTGCACGAAAGCTTTGATCCGCCAACGTTTTCTGGGCGTTCTGGGCGACCGTTACTTTGCCCTGAAAACTGGTGCGCCCGCGCTTGCTAGCAATGGTGCGAAAAACCTGGTCAGAGTGTGCGTTAGGGACTGTATGATCAATATGGGTTAGGGCATCATGGCTCGTGCCAAGGCTTGCCAGTGCCGCACCGTCAATGGTCGCCACAGCCCCTTCCCCCTGAATGCGGACATGGCTTTCAAAACGTGTTGTTTCACCACCAAGCGATAGGGTCAAGGCGTGATATTTGGCCTTCGCGTCCATCAACACAAAAGCTTTACTGGTGTGTACGGCATTTACGCCTTCTTCGCTTAAGCGGACATGGTCAAGCTGCGCCCCATCACAAAGCTTGATATTTGTAATGGCATTGGTCCAGTAAGTTTTATCATTGCCTGTAAACGCCTCGATAACGCTGGCTGATGCTCCTTCGCTTAGTGTGATTGTATGACGGATAAATTGCGCACCATAGTCTGCCCCCTCACTGATATGCTGGATGCTAATAGGCAGGTCAATGACACAGTTCTCAGCCACATTGATCACAGCACCAGCTTGCATCAAGCCAGCATTCATACCCGTAATCACATCGGTTTTATCAGGTACAGCAAGTGCTGAGCTATATTCATCGCTGATTCTGATCGATGCTTTAGCACGTTCATCAAAAAACTGACTCTGTTCAGGGCTATAGTGACCATTGATAAACACTAAACGCGCGCTGACATCTTTCAGGCCATCCTCAATAACCATCTCGTTTTGGTCTGCAACCGACGTAAGGGCAAAAGCATTGCTTTTAAGGGCTTTAAGGTTTGTGTACCGCCAATTTTCATGCTTGCTGGTTGGCAAGCCATCTTTTAAAGCAGCCTGCACAGCATCACGGCGTGCTACTGCATCACCGCTAAGACTTGAAGCCGTATTTAAATAGTGATCTATAAAGTCAAAGGGCATCATTCATTCATCCATTCACTGCCATTTACCGCGTTTAAGCCCGATTAAGCTTAAGCAACGGCAGCATATCCTTTTTCCTCAAGTTCACGGGCAAGCTCTGGGCCCCCTGATTTCACGATCTGGCCTGCTGAAAGCACATGAACGAAATCAGGTTTCACATAGTCAAGCAACCGCTGATAATGGGTGATCATTAAAATCGCCGTATCATCGCGGCGCTGGGCGTTAATACCATCCGATACGATCCGCAGGGCATCAATATCTAGCCCACTATCAGTTTCATCCAATATCGCTAGCTTGGGATTAAGCATTGCCATTTGCACCATCTCATTGCGTTTTTTCTCGCCGCCAGAAAAGCCAACATTGACAAAACGCTTGAGCATATCAAAGTCCATATCCAATTTGGCAGCAACAGTCCGTACTTCCTTCAGAAACTCACCTGCTGATAGCTCGCTTTTGCCCAATTGCTTGCGAATACTGTTCATAGCAGTGCGCATAAAATTCAGATTAGAGACCCCAGGGATTTCAACAGGGTATTGAAAGCCCAGAAACAGGCCAGCCGCCACACGCTCATGGGCTTCCATCTCCAGCAAGTTTTGGCCTTCAAAGTCCACGCTACCGCTTGTAACATCAAAAGTTGTCCGGCCCGCAAGCGTGCTGGCAAGTGTTGATTTACCTGCCCCATTAGGCCCCATAATGGCGTGTGTTTCGCCCGCCTTAATCCGCAAGTTCAAGCCGTTAATAATTTGGCTATCCCCCACATTCACATGTAAATCTGTAATATTAAGCATTATTTGTTTTCTTCCTATCCTACACTGCCTTCTAAGCTGATACCCAAAAGCTTTTGGGCCTCAACAGCAAATTCCATTGGCAAATGTTGCATAACGTCTTTGCAAAAACCATTGACAATCATCGCAACCGCTTCTTCTTCCTCCAACCCACGCGCACGGCAATAAAACATTTGGTCTTCTGATATTTTAGATGTTGTTGCTTCGTGCTCGATTTGGGCAGTTGGGTTTTTAATTTCGATATAAGGGACTGTATGAGCTCCGCTTGTGTCGCTTACCAGCAAGCTATCACACTGGGTAAAATTACGCACACCATCAGCAGACGGCAGCACTTTTACAAGGCCACGATATGTGTTTTGGCTTTTGCCAGCTGATATGCCCTTGGAGATAATTGTCGAGCGACTATTTTTACCCATATGGATCATTTTAGTCCCCGTATCCGCTTGCTGGTAATTGTTGGTAACGGCAACCGAATAAAATTCGCCAACACTATTTTCACCCGCCAGCACACAACTAGGATATTTCCATGTAACAGCTGAACCGGTTTCCACTTGCGTCCAACTGATTTTGCTGTTTTTTCCTTTGCAGATACCACGTTTGGTGACGAAATTATAAATCCCGCCTTTGCCATCCTTGTCGCCTGGATACCAATTTTGTACAGTTGAATATTTAATCTCGGCATTATCCATAACGACAAGTTCAACCACAGCGGCGTGCAGTTGGTTTTCGTCGCGCATCGGCGCTGTGCACCCTTCAAGGTACGAGACATAACTGCCTTCATCAGCGATAATCAACGTGCGTTCAAATTGGCCAGTGTTTTCGGCGTTAATACGGAAATAGGTTGATAATTCCATCGGACAGCGCACGCCTTTGGGGATATAAACAAATGTTCCATCGGTGAAAACAGCGCAGTTCAAGGCTGCAAAATAATTATCCCGTACGGGCACCACGGAAGCCATGTATTTTTGCACCATTTCTGGGTATTCTTGCACGGCTTGTGAAATTGACATGAAAACCACGCCAGCTTTTTTAAGTTCTTCCCTGAATGTCGTGGCAACTGAAACGCTATCAAAGACAGCATCAACAGCCACTTTTCGCGCCCCTTCAACACCTGCTAGAACCTTTTGTTCTTCAAGCGGGATGCCTAGCTTTTTATAGGTTTCCAAAAGCTCTGGGTCTACTTCATCCAAGCTTTTCGGCTTATCACCCGATTTTGGGGCCGCAAAAAAATACGTTTCATCATAATCAACAGGGGGATAATGCAGTTTTGCCCAATTAGGTTCGTCCATTTTCAGCCACTGGCGATAGGCTTTTAGGCGCCATTTAAGCAACCATTCTGGTTCTTGTTTTTTGGCACTGATAAACCTGATCACGTCTTCCGACAGGCCAATCGGTGCCATATCGGATTCAATATCGGTCACAAACCCGTACTTATACTCGCGGGTTGCTTCGTCGATTTGTTGTTTGGCTTCTGTTGTTCCAGCCATAAAGTAGTTCCTAAATACTATGCACACATTCCTAAGTGCGTGCGTGAAGTGACACTTATACTTGGTGTTGCTGGTGAATTGCTGATGCACGGGCTGTTTTTGGGGCAACATTGACCAGCTTCACATCATCCAAAGCCCCGCGCACAGCACCGTTTATATCGGCCCAGTGGGGGCGCAGTTCACACGTATGTTCTATGGCACAGGGTTCAGCGGTATGGTCCATACAGTTTGTCATCGCAATAGGTCCATCGATTGCTTCCACGATCTGTGCTACAGAAATGGTTTCAGCACTACGCGCTAACGCAAAGCCACCCTTTATACCCCTGTGCGAAACAAGCAAACCAGCACGGCCGAGGGCGTTTAATATCTTTGATACGGTTGTGACAGGCAGACCCGTTGCATGTGCCATGCCTTGCGCATTAACACGACCATCCGTCAATGAAATTTTGCTCATCAAAATGACAGCATAATCAGCTAGGTTTGTCAGGCGCAGCATTGTTAATCCTTTCCACTATTGTGGCCATTATTGTGATTCATATCGTCAAATTTTTATAAATTAAACACAAAATTTTAATATATGACCACATCGGTCAACTTTCATATGGTCTTTACACTGCCAGAGTCAATGTTTGAATGACTATTTCACCAAAAAAAGAGTGCATTTATGGGAAAAAATATTAATCTAAGGAAAAATGCACCTAATATGATGCGGTCAGACAAGTGTGAGTGATAATAAACGTGAGACATTAAGGCGACTATAATATCCATGAAAATCGATGAATTACGCATATTGTTAAGTGAATGTTTTTTTTACCGCGCGTTCGAGGATGAAATCAGTCGCCTTGCGCAGCGTGGTGAAACACCAGGTCTTGTGCACCTCAGCCGCGGCGCGGAAGTTTTCGAAGCCGCCTTGATGACGGCACTGGATTTAAGTGTAGATCATATGACCGGCTCGCACCGCAGTCATGTGCTAGCACTAGCGAGCGGTGCTGACCCCGTTGCAGTTGCGGGGGAGATTTTGGGACGCAACTGCGGTTTATCAGGCGGGGTTGCTGGAACACAGCATTTGTTATCCTATGACACAGGCTTTTTGTGCAGCAATGGGATAGTGGGGGCCCAGGTGCCCATTGCTGCGGGTGCCGCGTTATCTGCAAAAATTAATAAAACAGGCGGCATTGGGGTTGCTGTCATGGGTGATGGTGCCACCAACCAAGGGGCTGTGCTTGAAACCATGAATATGGCTGTTAGCCTTGATTTGCCGTTATTTTTTATTGTGGAGAATAACGGTTTTGCACAGTCTACAACCACATCAAACGCAGGAGGGGCTGTTTCGGTGGTCGCACGTGCACGTGGTTTTGGGCTGGTAGCAGATCAAACCGATGGGTCTGAGGTTCGCGCCTTTTATCCAGTGCTCATGCGCTTAATTGATTATGTACGGTCCCAGCAAAAGCCTGCCTTTCTTGAAGTATCAGTTCCGCGTCTTGGGGGCCATTATGAAGGGGACGGTGAAATTTACCGCACTCAAACACCGCTCATTGATCCATTGGACCTGTTGTCTGACTTAGCCGATCAAGCAGAAATCGAAGGTATTTCAGATATTCAAAGCATGGCTGAGCACAAGGCATTGAGCGCTATACAAACAGCCCTGAAAAGCCCAAAAGCTGAGCCAAATGCCAAAAGCTGAGCCAAATAATAGACCAAAAGATGGGGAGTGCGTCTCATGAAATCACAAATCAACTCTCAAATCAGCGAATCGCTGAGTATTGCTAATGCCCTTAATCAGGCGATGCACCAAATTATGCAGTCTGACCCAAGTGTCATTATGATTGGTGAAGACCTGATTGGCGAAAATTTGGCAACAGGCGCAGAACTTGGTGGAGTGTTTGGTGTCAGTCATGGTCTTGCCAAAGCTTTTGGCAGGAACCGTGTTATTGAAACACCAATCTCAGAAACCGCTTTTGTTGGTATGGGTATTGGCGCTGCTATGACAGGTCTAAAACCGATTGTTGAAATTATGTTCTGCGACTTTATGGCGGTTTGTTTTGATCAGATCATCAACCAAGCGGCCAAAATACGGGCGCTATCGGGTGCAACACCGGATAAACAAATACCGATGCCTTTGGTCATCCGTACAACCATCGGGGCTGGTGATGGGTCGGGGGCGATGCATAGCCAAAGCCTGCATGGATTGTTGATGCAGATACCAGGTTTAGTAATAGCCTGCCCATCAAACGCGGGCGATGCAGCAGGGCTATTAAAAGCCGCTGTCGCCAGCGAAGATGTGGTGATTTTAATGGAACATAAAGGCCTTTATGAAACCCGTTTCCCTGTGGAAGCCAGCTTGCCGATTGTACCCCTTGGCAAAGGCACCCTTGTTCAAAAAGGCCATGATATAACGATTATCGCCCTGTCGGCGATGATACCGCTTGCCATCAGTGCGGCTGAGGCCCTTAAAGCCGAGGGTTATACGATGGATGTGATCGACCCCCGCACAGTATCGCCCTTAGATATGGATATGATTTTAAACAGCCTTCATAAAACGGGGCGTTTGATTGTGGTTGATGAAGGGGCTGCGATTGCGGGGTTTGCCGATCATGTGATTGCTGAAGTTAGCAGCCGTGCTTTTGACGCACTGAAATGTGCGCCGCGTAAAATTACCCCGCCCCATTGTCTTGTACCATACGCGCCTGCGCTTGAAGCGGCCTATCTACCAACTCAGGCAAATATTATCCAGACAGTGAAAGGAATGATCCATGAAAGTTAAAATTTGGAGCGCACCCCTGCGCCTATTTCACTGGGCGCTTGCCCTTACATTTCCGGTCGCTGTGTATTCGGGCTTTCAAGATAAGTTTGATATATGGGCCGATGTGCATTTATATTGTGGGGTTTTTATTTTGATGTTGATTACTTGGCGCATTATTTGGGGACTGATCGGCGACGATACAGCACGGTTTAACCAGTTTGTAAAAGGTCCTAAAGCTGTAATAGCAACTTTAAAAGACAAGGGGCCATACAAGGCCATTGGTCATAATCCACTGGGCGCACTGTCTGTTGTTATCATGTTAGCCTTA